>NZ_JBFADP010000074.1:0-32022 GCF_040641415.1 Streptomyces sp. NPDC020875
GCACTGGCGGAGCCTGCCGCTGCCCGCCGCCGACGCGGACGGTACGGAGCTGCGGGTGGTGGTGCTGGTGGTGTGGCGGGTCCGGGGAACGAAGGGGACGGGCATGGAGGAGTACGCGAGCGCCAGGCTGCTGGAGCTGGCCCAGCGCGCGCTGGCCGCCGAGGGTATCCGGGCGGTCGCCCCCGTGACCGGCGGCGCCCTGCTGCCACCGGCCGCGAAACGCGCGTATGTCGCGGAAATCGCCCGTGAGCACGGTCTGCTGCCGCTGCTGCGGGTCGGCTCCGCCCTCTCGGCGGCCACCTCGGATCCGCTGATCGCCGCGCTGCTGAAGGCCGTCGACCCGAGGGATCTGTTCGAACGGTGGCGGCGGCTGGAGCGGTTCCAGCACTCCCGGCACCGGACGGCCGTCCGGGAGTACGGGCCTCGGCATCTCGTCGTCGAGCACATCGGGCCGCCCGGGGCGCCGCCGGAACCCGCCGAGGACGCCCTCGTCCTCGGTGTGCTGACGGCGCTGCTCACCCTGTCGGGCGCGCGGGACGTCCGGGTCACGGCGGGCGCCGACCGGCCGGTGACGGTGTTCTCGGACGGCTCGTTCCGGGCGCCTCCGCCCCGTACGGGCGGCGGCGTATGGCAGTTCGCCTGGTCGGCCGCGGCCCCCGGCGACGGCAGCCGTACCGGAATGACCGGCGAGACCGCGAACCCGAAAGAGCCCGGGACAGCGGGGAAAGCGGCGGCATCGGGAGCGGTGGGCCGGGACGAGGTCGCCCTGACCCGGCGGCTGATGGCCGCCGACCCCGCGCGGCGCTGGACCCTCGGAGCCCTCGCGGCCGAACTGGGCGTACCGGCCCGGAGTCTTCAGCGGCGACTGGCGGGGGCGGGCGGCTTCAGCGGGCTGCTGGCCGCGGTGCGCTCGGAGGCCGCCGCCGAGCTGCTGATCGGCGGCGACCATCCGATCGGGGTGATCGGCTTCGTCTGCGGCTATGCGGACCAGCCCCATTTCACCCGCCAGTTCGGGCGGCGGACCGCTTTGACGCCAGCCGTCTACCGCTCCGTGTTCCAGGAGCCCGGCGGGCGAACGGGCCGCGCCGGCGAACCGACCAGACGAAGGACATCATGAACCTCAGCGGCAGAACGGTTCTCGTCACGGGCGCGACCCGCGGCATCGGACGGGCCCTGACGCACCGGCTCACCGGACTCGGCGCGCATGTCGTGGCCGTGGGCCGGGATCCCGGCGGGCTCGCGGAGCTCACGGCCGCGTACAGCGACCGGGTGTCGCCCGAGGCGCTGGACCTCGCGGACCCGGACGCCGTCGACGCCTTCGCGGACCGGCTCCCGCATCGGCATCCGGACCTCTCCGTCGTCGTCAACAACGCCGGGGTACAGCATCTCAGCGACTTCGTCACCGGCGACCCGCGCGAACTGCGACCGGTGCTCCGGCGCGAACTGGCGGTCAATCTCGATGCCGTGATCACTCTCTCGACGGCGCTGCTGCCGCATTTCCGGAGTCTGCCGTCGGCCGCGATCGTCAATATCGGCAGCGGGCTGGCCGTCGTCCCCAAACCGTCGGCGCCCGTGTACTGCGCCACGAAGGCGGGGGTCCGTACCTTCACCCGGGCCCTGCGCTACCAGTGCGAGGACGCGGCGCCGCAGATCCTGGTGGTGGACGTGCTCCTGCCGCTGGTCGACACGGACATGACCGCGGGCCGGGGCCGGGGCAAGATCAGCCCGGCGGAGACGGCCGATGCGATCGTCGACGGGATCCGGCGCGGCCGTACGGAGATCCGGGTCGGCAAGGCCGCGCTGCTGCCCGCCCTGATGCGGGTCGCGCCGTCGCTCGGCTACCGGGCGCTGCGCCATGGCTGACGCGCCGGGGACACCGGCGGCGGGCCGTACCGCGCGGCTGCTGATCCGGCTGGACCGGGCCGCGCACCGGCCGTGGTTCCTGCCGGCGGTGGCCGTCTTCCCGCTCGGCGACTACGCGTTGCCGGTGCTGCCCAACCAGGTCCTGCTGACGGGGCTCTCGGCGCTGCGGCCCCGGCGGTGGCGGGCGATCGCCCTGACCTTCGTCATCGCCTCGGCCCTGGGGGCGTTCCTGGTGGCGACGGCGGTCCGGGCGGTCGGGCCCCGGCTGCTGGAGGCCGTCGGCCCGGTCCTCGGCGGCGCCGGTGAGCTACGGGAGGCGGGCGGGTTCGTGACCGAGTACGGGGCCCTGGCCGTGGCCGTACTCGCCCTGCTGCCGTGGACGCCCCGGGCGGCGGTGCTGGTCTGCGCGCTGGCGGGGGTGCCGCCCTGGTCGATCGGGGTCGCCGTACTGGTGGGCCGTCCCCTGCCGGTGGCGCTGCTGGCGGCGGCCGGTGCCCGGGCACCCCGGCTGTTGCGCCGGTTCCGCCGGATCGACCGGGTACTGACGGAGGCGGAGGCCCTGCGCACGGCCGCCGGGCCCGGCCCCGCGCGGGTGTCAACCGGTATGCCGACCGTGGCGTGAGGGACTGGGGTGAGGGCGGGGCACTGGGGGCGGTAGGGGTTGTGACCGGGGTACGGCGCCGATTGCATGGAGCAGGCACCGGAATCCCGTGGGACGCGGACCGGGCCGCTCAGGGCGCCCCGGGGACAGGGCGCCCGCTCCGGCGCCCCACCGGGCCCGGGCCGATCTCCCAGAGGAGCAACTCATGGCCAAGCGTTGGATCTCGCGTGTCGCGATCGCCGGTGGTGCGGCGATGGCACTGGCCCTGGCGAATGTGAGCACCGCTCATGCGGCCAATCTTTCCTTCTCCCTGAGCCACAACGGCAACAAGGTCGGCACGATGGCCCATCTCGACGCGGATCCGGACCGGATCCAGGTCTGCGACACCCGGGCCGACGGCCACGGCGTCACGGGCACGCTCTCGATTCTGCACGGGGCGGCGGGCTGGACCACCATCGCGGTCGTGGACGACGGCGGCGACGCGGGCTGCGACACGCTGCAGGTCCCGATCAGTGGTACCGCCTACTACGCGATGGAGCTGTGCTGGAACGGCCGCCCCGGTGTCTGCAAGGGCACCGGCCCCTTCCAGGAGTAGGGGTTCCCGGGCCCGGTGACGGCGCCCGTGCGATCGATCCGGCCGGCCGGGTTCCGATGACGGTACGTCAGTCACCGGGCCCGGCCGGTCTTCGCGTTTCCCCGACCCCCTCCCCCGCCCCCTCCACACCCCTCGGCGCCACCCAACAACCATCATGGCGCCAAATTAAGTGGCACATGGCGCCATCGATGTGTCATGCTTGCGCCGTAAGCGATGCCCCGGCGGCTTGACCGGGGTGCTCGGGGAGCGGGAACAAGGGGGCGGCATGGAACGGCACGCGGCGGACGACACCAATCGGACGACGGGCCGGTCGGCCTTCGCCCGGTTCGTGGCCTGCGGCGGCGGAACGGGCCTGGCCTCCAGTTTCGCCGTGACCGCCGCCGCTTCCTGGATGCCCTGGTTCGTGGCCAACGCCGTGATCACCGTGATCTCGACCCTGGTCGCCACCGAGCTGCACGCCCGCTTCACCTTCGGCACGGGCGGGCGCGCCACTTGGCGCCAGCACGTCCAGTCGGCCGGTACCGCGGTGGCGGGGTACGCGGTGACCGGCGCCGCGATGCTCGCTCTGCACGCCGTGGCGGAGGCGCCGGGCGCGGCTCTCCAGCAGATCGTCTATCTCTCCGCCTCGGCGGTCGCCGGAGTCGCCCGGTTCGCGGTGCTGCGGCTGGTCGTCTTCGCCCGGGGCCGGGGCCGGACGACGACCGCCGTCCGGACCGTGACCGTGGCCGCTACCCCGGCGCCCGCCGGTCCCCGGGCCCTCTGCCCCGCGGCCTGACGGACCGCCGAACGGCCCCCGCCCGATTCGTCCGGGCGGGGGCCGTTCACGGGTTCCGCGCGATCGCCGTGATCACCGCGGTCGACGGGCCCGACGGTCCGACGGGCGGGTCAGCGCTCGGCCGGATCCGTGGCGATGACGCTGTACGGATACGGCAGCGGCTGGTCGCCCGCCTTGGTCAGCAGCTCCGCGTCGGCCGGGTCGAGATCGACATCGGCCGCGCCGAGGACGTTCTCCAGCTGGTCCAGCGTGCGGGCGCCGACGATGGGGGCGGTGACCGCGGGCCGCCCGCCGAGCCAGGCGACGGCGACCTGGGCCGGGGTCAGCCCGCTCCGCTCGGCCACCTCGAAGAGGGCGTCCAGGACCCGCCAGGTCCGCTCGTCCTGGTACGCGCTCCACGACTCGCCCCAGCCGAACCGCTCGGCCGTCTCCACCCGGCTGCCCGCCGGTGGGGCGGTGTCGCCGCGCCGGATCTTTCCGCTGAGCCAGCCGCCGCGCAGCGGGCTCCACGGAATGACGCCGAGCCCCTCCTGCCGGGCCACCTCGATCAGCTCCCACTCGGTGGAGCGGTCCAGCAGGTTGTAGAGCGGCTGGAGGGCGACGAAGCGCTCCCAGCCGTGCTGCTTGCTGAGGTCCAGGGCCTTCTGGAGCTGCCAGCCGGTGAAGTTGCTGGCCCCCAGATAGCGGACCTTGCCGGACTTCACCAGGGTGTCGAGGGTGGAGAGGGTCTCCTCCAGCGGGGTCGCGGGGTCCCAGGCGTGCACCTGGTACAGATCTATGTGGTCGGTACCGAGTCTGCGCAGACTGGCCTCGACCCCGGCGATCAGATGCTTGCGGCCCAGACCCCGGTCGTTGGGGCTGTCGCCGGTGCCGTAACGGACCTTGGTGGCGATCACCAGATCGTCCCGGCGCCGGTTCTTGAGCCAGCGGCCCAGGATCTCCTCGGAGGCGCCCGCCGAGTAGATGTCGGCGGTATCGATGAAGTTGCCGCCCGCCTCGGTGTATCGGTCCAGGATCGCGTGGGACTCCTCCTCGGCGCTCTCCCGCCCGAACGTCATGGCGCCCAGGCAGAGTTCGCTTACCACCAGGCCGGTCGATCCCAGGAAGCGTTGACGCATGGTCGATGTCCTCTCGGCAGTTCGGTTCGCATACGGAAGGCGGGCGCGGGGCGGACCGGCGAAGCGGTCGGCGCTGAGCCCCGGGGCTCCCCCGCCTCCCGGACGACGACACGGCCGGACGGGCCCCGGGGGCGCGGATCCGGTACGTCAACCGACGGCATGGTGGACGTGACCGGTCCCCGGCCCGGCCTCCATCATCCCACAGGTGATCCACATCACCGCGAGAATTATTTGAGCCTACGGACCGTCAGATTCCGTCGCTCTTCGGCGAATCGGCTGCTCAGAGGTGCGCACGGACCGTCAGACGTGCACCCGGCCGTCCGTTTCGAGCGCGGCCAGCAGTTCGTCGTAACGGTCCAGACAGCTGTCGGTGCCGTACCGGGCCCGGGTGGCCCGGGCCCCCTCGGTCCGCCGCCCGGGCGAGAAGGCGGCGGTCTCCAGCAGGGCCGCGGCGAGCGCGCCGGAGTCCCCGGGCGGGACGAGCCTGCCGAAACCGGTACTGGCGACGGGTACCCGCATCCCGGGGGCGTCGCAGGCGACCGACGGGACTCCCGTCATCATCGCCTCGGTCTGCGAGATGCCGAACGACTCCTCGGCCACCGACGGCAGTGCGAAGACGTCCAGGGAGGCGTAGAACTCGGCTACTTGATCGTCCGTCAGGAAGCCGGTGAACCGGATCCGGGGATCCCCGGCGGAGCGTTCCCGCAACTCCCCTACGACACTGCCGCCCGCGACCTTCGAGTAGTCCCCCGCGATCAGCAGCCGGGCGGCGGGGTCCCCGATGGCGCGGAAGGCGTCGACCAGATGGTGCAGCCCCTTCTCGGGGGCGATCCGGCCGAGGAACCCGATATGCGGGCCCGGCCCGTCCCGGAACGTGGCGGGGGCCGGTTCGCGCTGCCGGCACGGCGGGGCGATCACCGCGAGCCTGTCCCCCATCAGCGCCCGGTGCCGGGAGTGGTCGGCGTGATCGGTGTTGTTGACCACGACGGCGGCAGAGCGGCGCAGGGCGGTCGCCACCGAGGCGTCCACCACGGGGATCTGGAGCCCGGCCGAGCGGCCGGGCGGCAGCCAGACGTCGTCGTGGTGGGTGGTGATCACGGGGGTACGTCCGGCCAGCAGTGCCAGCGGTCCGGCCTCCAGCATCGGCAGATGGATGTTGACGGCGCGGGAGGCCCGGGCCAGCCGGGCGGCCAGCGGGACGAAGCCGGGGCTGAGGACACCGCGCCCGATCCGGGCGGCGACGGGCGCCCGGAACACGTCCACCCCGTTGACGCGCTCCCGCCGGGGCGAGGCCGGATCGTGCCGGGAGGCGACCACGGCGACCCGGCGGCCCCGGGCGGCGAGCCCTTCGGCGACCGCCCGGGCCACCTCGGTCAGTCCACTGGTGTAGGGCAGGTAGTAGGTGAGGGCGACGGTCAGGTCGTAGCGGTGGGGGCGGGTGGCCCGGCTGGTGGTCATGGCAGCGCCTTCGGGTCGTCCGGTCCCGTGCGGTCGCCGTCGGCCCCGGCGGGCGGACGGTCCGGCGGGGAGAGCCGGAGCAGGATCAGTCGGTGGGTGGAGAGCCCGGCGGGCGGATCGTCCAGGGACTGGCGGTGGATCTCGACGTCCGGCGAGGCGAAGGTCCAGTCGAGCCGCCACAGCGCGGCCGGTCCGGCCGGGAACGTCGCCGGGTAGAGATCCGTACCGGACTCGGCGGTGTCGCGCAGCCCCCGGAACCAGCGCAGGTCGGCGCTGCCCGGCAGGGTGTTGAGATCGCCGCCGAGTACCACCGGGTTGGGGTTGGCGTCGAGGTCGGCGCGGAGCGCGCGCAGATGGAGCTGTCGGCGGTGGGCGTGCGAGCCGACCTCGCGGTAGTACGACGGGGTCAGCGGATTGCGGTCGACGTTCAGCAGGTCGGGCAGATGGGTGTTGTAGAGCGACAGGGTGCGGCCGTCGACCTCGATGTCGGTCCGCACCACCCGGACGTTCCAGTAGTCGGGCCAGTCGGTGGGGGGCGGGGGCAGTCCGGCGGGGCGCAGGGCGCGCCGCAGGGTGACGGGGTGGCGGGAGAGGGTGAGGAACGCCCCGTCGGTGGCGATCCGGTAGCCGGGGAAGGCGGCCCTGAGCCGGGCGAGGTCGTCGATCGGGACGGGCCGGTCCCCGCGGGCGTTCTGGTACTCCTGGAGCAGATAGACATCGGCGTCGTAGCGGCGCAGATAGTCGAAGAAGCGGTCGGGGTCGGCGTCCTGGTGCCAGAAGAAGGTGTTCCAGGTGACGACGCGCAGGGCATCGGCGGGGACGGGTCCCCGGTCGCGCAGCAGGGCGCCGGGGTGGATCCCTGACTGTCCGGCGCCCAGCAGCAGGGCGAGGACGAGCAGGGGCAGGGTGATCCGGCGCCGCCGCCGGAGCAGGGCGGCGGGGAGCAGCAGGGCGAGGGGGACGGCCAGATAGGCGAGCGGTGGGGCGAGGTCGATTCCGTTCCAGAGCCACCACCGTCCGCTGAAGGCGGTCCTGAGAACGGTGTTCAGCGCCCAGAGGGCCGCGAGGGCGCAGAGCGCCGTACCGGCGATCCGGCCCGCCCGGGCGCGGGGGCCCGGGGTGGCGGGCCCGGCACCCGGACCGGCCGGGGCGTCGGTGAACGGCGCGTCCCCGGGCTCCGTAAGGCCGCCGGGCCGCCGGCCGCCCCCCGGGCCGGCCTCGGAGACCGGGCCGGGCCCGCCGTCGGGGTCCCGGCGCTGCTCGGTGTCCGTTCCGGTGTCGGATCCAGCGGGGGTGTTCACGCGGTCGCCCCGGCGGTCCGGCCGGTGTCACGGGGCTCGGGCGGGTCGTACAGGCGGCGGAATCGCCGTGAGGTCAGCCACTGGAGGACTCCGATACCCGCCCCGAGGGCGATGACGGCGTTGACGGCGAAGTGCGCCAGGGCGAAGTAGCCGGTGAAGCCGTACCCCTTGCGCCGGAGGACGAAGGCGTACAGGGACCGGTCGGCGAGCAGGGAGCCCGCGGCCAGGGCGGCGGGCAGCAGCGCCCAGACGGCGCCGAGCAGGATGAGGGGCAGGGTGACCAGGGCCAGCAGGGCGGCGACGCTGGCTCCGGCGCGCGGTCCGGTGGCGATCCCGCCCGGCAGGTCGCGCCGGTCGACGTAGAGGGGGATGTGCAGGCGGGTGCGGTGGAAGACCTTGCGGAGCACCACCCGCCAGGTGTCGTCGTGGTCGTGGCGGCCCCGGACGGTGGTGGAGCTGTGGACCTCGTAGCGGCGGCGGATCCGGGCGGCGTAGTCGCCGTCCTCGGTGTGCCGCAGTCCCCGGTTGAACGGTCCGATCTCGGCGAAGACGGCGGCCGGGATGGCGCAGATCGCGGTATGAAGAGTGCCGATCCGGCCCTCGTGTTCGGCGAGCCAGTAGTACTGGTGGAGGCAGCGGTACTCCTCGATCCGGCTGTCGCGGATCAGGGGTTCGGCGTCGTAGGTGCCGCAGACCGCGCCGATCCGGGGGTCCGTACGGAGCAGGGCGACCGCGTTGGCGACGGCGTCCGGTTCCATGGCGACGTCGGAGTCGACGAAGACCACGATCTCGCCGCGGGCGTGGTCGGCGCCTGTGTTGCGGGCGTGGGCGACTCCGCTGTTGACCCCGGTACTGACGACCCGTACGCCGAGGGACCGGGCGACGGCCACCGAGTCGTCGGTACTGCAGTCGTCGGCGAGCAGGATCTCCAGCGGCCGATAGGTCTGGGCCTGGGCCGCGCGCAGACAGAGCTCCAGCGCGCGGCCGTAGTTGTAGTTCGGGACGACGACCGAGACCAGGGGGTTTCCGGTGGGGCTGGACATGTCGGGCCGTGCCTCTCGGGTGGTCGGAAGGGGGGCGGGCGGGGTCGTACGGCGGGCACCGGCGGTCGGGCCGGGGCGGGGCGGGGCGGTCTAGGGGGCCGCCAGGAGCAGGGCGGTGCCGATGAGTACGGCCCACAGCGCCGAGTTGACGAGGGTGGCCCGGTCGCGGAGCAGTACCCGGACGGGGTCGCCGCCGCCCTCTTCGACCAGCAGTACCTGGAGGTAGCGGGCCAGTCCGAAGACGGCGCAGAGCGCGGAGAGCAGGGCCGTGGTGTGGGCCGCGCCCGCGAAGACGGGGTCCTCGTCGAGGAAGAGCAGATAGGAGACGGCGGTCAGACCGGCGATCAGTCCGATCAGATGGTCGACAAAGCCGATGGTGTAGCCGCTCAGGGCGGGGCGGTGGCCCGGTTCGGCGGCGGTGAGTTCATGGCGGCGTTTGCCGAGGGAGAGCAGCAGGCAGAAGGAGAAGACGCAGACGGCGAGCCACTGCGGTACGGGTCTGCCGACGGCGGCGCAGCCCAGGGCGAGCCGGAGGACGAATCCGGTGGCGACGATGAACGCGTCGAGCAGGGGGATGTGTTTCAGTCCCCGGCTGTAGCTCAGGCTGAGCAGCAGATAGACGGTGACGGGCCACCATTCGGCGATGGGCCGGGGCAGTACGGCCCCGGTGAGCGCGGCGGCCAGGACGGCGGTCAGGGCGAGCGCCCCGCCGGTGCCGATCCGCCCGGCGGCCAGCGGGCGGTGCCGCTTGGCCGGGTGGAGCCGGTCGCGTTCGCGGTCGGCGAGGTCGTTGATCACATAGACGATCGCGGAGGCGAGGGTGAAGACGGTCAGGGCCCAGAGGATCCGTCCGGCGCCGGACGGCGTCCAGGTACGGGTGTCGAGCAGGGCGAGTGGGACGACGGCCAGGTTCTTGACCCACTGGCCTGGTCTGACCAGGGCCAGCAGGTCCGCCAGGGGCCGGGGCCGGCTCCGGGGGCCGGTGGCCGCGGGCGGGGTGACGAAGGCGGGTGGGGCCGCCACGCGCACGGGCGCGGCGGAGAACTTCGGGATGTCCACGACGGGGTTCTCCACTGCTGGGTCAGGGGTCAGAAGAAGACCTTGGCCAGCCCGAGCGCGCCCTGTCTCCAGGGGTCGCGGCTGGTCCGGCCGCCGGTGCCGGTGGTGGCGCGGGCGGGCGGCAGGGTGCGCCACCAGTCGTAGGTGCGCAGCACGGCGTCCCGGTTGGACTGCCGGGGTCGGAAGCCGAGCCGTTCCGTGGCCCGACTGATGTCGACATAGCTGTCGTCGAGGAGCTTGTAGAGCAGCCGTCCGTAGACGGGTGAGAGGCCGCTGCGTTCCAGTCCGCGGAGTACGGCGAGGGCCGGTCCGGCGGGGAGCGAGACGACTCTCTTGCCGTGTCCCGCGGCGTCGAGGACGGCCTGGAAGTCCTCGCGTATGGTGCCGAACTCGGCGGCGCCGACGTTGTAGACGTCATTGGCGGTCTCCGGCGGCGCCTCCAGGACGCGGATCACCACATCGACCAGGTCGGCCATGCCGAACATCTGGATCCGGACGTCGCCCCGGCCCAGGACCGGGAAGTTCCGTTTCTCGTCGGCCCATTCGAAGAGCATCGAGAACAGCCCCATCCGGCCGGGGCCGACGAAGGTCTTGGGCCGGAGTACCGGCAGGCACATGCCGCGGGCCCGGAACTCCTCGCAGACCTCCTCGGCCTCGGCTTTGGCGCGGCTGTACGGGTCGACGGGTTCGCGCGGGTGCTCCTCGGGGGTGGGGACTCGCTTGGGGAGTCCGTAGACGGCGGTGGAGGAGATATGCGTGACGCGCGGGATCCGGGCCCGTTCGGCGGCGGTGAGCACGGTGCGGGTGCCGTCGACGGTGATGGAGCGGATCTGGTCGACGGGGTAGCTGGGCAGGGCGGCGGCGCAGTGCACCAGCGCGTCGGCCCCGGCGAAGGCGCGGTCCAGGGCGGCGCCGTCGCGGATATCGGCGATCAGGTGCCGGGCGCCGGACGGGGTGTGTTCGGCGGGGCGCAGGTCGACGCCGGTGACGTCGTGGCCGTCGGCGGCCAGCCGGGCGACGAGATGGGAGCCGAGCATGCCCGCGGCTCCGGTGACGGCGACGCTCAGGCCCATCGGGAGACCGCCTTGTCCTTGACGAAGGAGGTGAGCAGCCGGGTGAGGCCCTTGGCGAGGGTCTGTTCGAAGGCGTCGAGGAAGAGTTCCGCGTCGGCGGGTTCGGCGACCAGGGGCGGGGCGACGACCAGGGGGCTGCGGCCGTTGAGGGTGTAGTAGAGGAAGATGTCGTGGTCCTGGTACATGGCGTTGATCACGGCGCAGGTGATCAGTTTGGTCCTGAGCAGCGGATCGCGGGCGAGGCCGCCGGGGGCGAGTTTGGCGGCGAGGTCGAGGACGCGGGGGCCGCCGTCGAGGAAGACTCCGTGGAGCGCGCCGGAGCCCCGGGTGTCGGCGATGATGTCGGGGAACTGCTTCCGCAGCCGGGCGAGTCCGGGGGCGAGGACCCGTTCGAGGGCGCGGGCGCGGGCCGGATAGTCGTCCTCGATGGCGATGTTGACGGCCTCGATGGCGGTGGCGGTCTCCTCGCCGAAGCCGTAGTAGGTGGTGCTGGTGGACTGGAGCATGGCGTCGCCGAGGCTGTCGTACGCCTTCCTGAAGACGGGCTCGCGGGCGATGAAGGCGGAGATGGACGATTTGCCGCCGCCGAAGGACTTGGAGGTGGTGACCACGTCGGGTACGAGCCCCGGGTAGCGGGTGAAGTGGAAGAGGCTGCCGGTCTTGCCCCAGCCGGTGTAGATCTCGTCGAAGATCAGCACGATGTCCTCGGCGGTGCACAGTTCCCGCAGTCCGCGCAGGAACTCCTCGGAGCACTCGTTCATGGTGGAGGCGGAGAACGGTTCGATCAGGACGGCGTAGACGTCGCAGCGGCCCTTGGCGTCGCGGGCGGCGGCGACGGCCGCGCGGACCGACTCCAGGTCGCCGTAGGTGAAGGAGGAGACGCCGGGGATGCCGGGGAAGGCGAAGGCGGCGGACTGGGCGCTGCCGGTGAGGCTGCCGGAGCCGAGGAGTTTGCCGTGGAAGCTGATGTCGGCGTGGAGGATCCGGCCGCGCCGCCCCGAGTGGTACTTGTACGCGAGCTTCACCGCGCCCTCCACCGCCTCCGCGCCCGAGTTGGGGAAGAAGGACTGGGTGAGGTCGCCCGGGAGCAGCCGGGCCAGGTTGTGGCCGAGGGCGGCGACGTAGGGCGAGAAGTAGGTCTTGTGGACCTCCATCCGGCGCCGTTCCTGGAACCGGCGGCGGGCGGCCAGGACGCGGGGGTGGTTGTGGCCGTGGTTGAGTACGCCGACGCCGCCGGTGAAGTCCAGGATGCGGCGGCCGTCGCGGGTGTGGATCCAGGCGCCCTCGGCGTGGTCGACGAGTTCCCGGCCGAAGCCGAAGGAGGTCATCAGGGAGACCTGGCTCCGGTTGACGTACGAGCGGTACAGGTCGTGGACTTGGCGTACGGTCAGCTGTTCGGCCTCGTCGAGGCTGATCAGTGGTGCTGCGGAGGTCATCGGACCCCTTCCGGGACGGTGGTACGGGACAGGGCGCCGGGCGCGGGGGCGGCGAGCTTGGCCCAGAGCAGGGCGGCACCGGTGGCGGCGATCTCGCTGAGGACGCAGACCAGCCGGCTGGCGATCACCGCTGCGGTGGCGGCGGTGAGGGGCATCACGGCGGTCAGCGGGGCGAGCAGGACCAGTTCGCGGGCGCCGATGCCGTCGGGCAGGACGAAGGCGAGGCTGCCCGCGACGGTGGCGAGGGCGAAGCCGCCGACGGCCACCGGGAGCGCGGGGCCCGCCGGGGCGCCGAACAGGACGACCAGCGCCCACAGATGCAGTCCGGAGACGGCCCAGGACGCCAGGGCGAGCAGGATCGAGCGGCGGACGGCCCGGGCGGAGCCGGGTGCGACCGGGGGCCGCCGGGCCAGTCGCAGGGCGCGGGCCACCAGGTGGTTAACCCAGCCGGGCCGTACGTAGGCGGCGACGGCCAGCAGTACCAGCGGGGCGAGCGCCCAGGCGTGGCCGCCGAGGACGGCGGGGGCCGTCAGCAGTCCGGCGCCCGCGCCGGTGGCGATGCCGATCACCAGCCCGAGCCCGAATCCGGCCAGCATCCGTTCGGGCGCCACTCCGGCGTCCCGGCCGAGCTGGACATGGGCGAGTACGCCCCAGATCCGGCCGGGCACGAACTTGCTGATGAAGCCGATGAAGAAGATCCGGGCGGCGACGGGCGCCGGGAGCCGGGTCTCGCCGTCCGCGACCAGGACGCGCCAGGAGAGCATGGACAGCATCAGCCCGGCCGCGTTGGCGAGGACGGCGGCGGCCAGCAGCACGGCCCCGCCGGGCCGCCGGGCGGCGGCCGCCAGTTCCGTACCCGCGCCGTCGAGCGCGCCGCCGACGGCCAGCGCCGTCGCGCCGAGCAGGACGACGGCGGCGGCGGCGCGCAGGACCCGGGAGCGCGTCGAGCGCCGGGCACCGGCCGGGGGACCCGGCGGCTGCCCCGGGCCGTACGGTCTCTCCGGGTCCGGCCCGTCGTCCGTGGTGGGGCCCGGGGCCGGGCGGGCCGGTACGGGGTCACTCACCGGCCAACCGCCGCCGGGCTCGTGCCGCCCCACCCGTGGCACCGCCGGACGACCCGGCGGGCGTACGGTCCTTCCGGCGTCGTACCGAGGGGCCGAACCCCGGGTCGACCAGCCAGCGGACCGCCCCGACCAGGGCGCCCGACACCAGCGCCAGATGGACCAGGAAGTGCGCCAGCAGGAACCACGGCAGAAAGCCCACACCACGGCGCCGGACCGCGAACCGGGCCAGCCCCGGGTCCACCAGGGCGAACCAGAGCAGACAGGCCGCGGGTACCGCCAGCAGCCAGGGCGAGAGCAGAGCGAGCGGTACGGTGGCGGGCACCAGGGCCGCGGCGAGCGCGCCCGCCGGGCGATTGGCCTTCAGACCGCCGCCGCCCCGGCGCTCCACCGCCGCCACCGGGACCAGCAGCTGCGAGCGGCGGAACTGTTCGGAGAGCATCGGACCGAGCCGGTCGACGTCGTCGTGCCGCCCCACCACGGTCTCGGTCATCCTGATCCGGTACGCCGCGCCGAGCCGGTCGCTGTACTCGACGTCCTCCGAGTCCCGCAGGTTCTCGTCGAACGGACCGACCTCGTCGAAGACGGCGCGGGGCATGGCCGCCAGGGCGAAGATCGCGGTACCGACCACACCGACGCTGCGGCGGCGCCAGAAGTGCGCGTGAATGGCCCGGTAGCGCTCCACGGGCCCGTCGTCGTAGAGGGGCTCGGGATCGTAGATGCCATGGACGCAGCCGGTGCCCGGATCGCTCAGCAGCAGGTCGACGGCGTTGGCGAGGGCGTCGGGGGCGAGGGCGACATCCGAGTCGAGATAGAACAGGATCTCGCCCCGGCTGTGCCGGGCGCCGAGGTTCCGGGCCGCCGACACCCCCCGGTTGACCGGGGATTCCACTAGCACGACGGGGAATCGCCCGGCCACCGTACGGGTGGTGTCGGTACTGCGGTCGTCGACGACCACCACCTCCAGCGGGGCGAGGGTCTGGGCGTAGACCGACTCCAGGACGGTGCCCAGGGTCTTCGCCGCGTTGTAGGCGGGGATGATCACGGAAACGGTGGGTCGTTCCCCTGGCATGTCACTCCCTGACTTCTCGGTTCGGCGGTACCGGCCGGCTCGACCCGGACCAGGGCCGCCAGCGCCCAGCCGACGGGGTCCGGGCAGCGGGCGAGCGCCCCGGTGAGGAATCCGAAGGCGGCGCCCTCGGCGTCGAGCGGGTCGACCGCCTCCATGAACAGGGCGGCGTGGACCCGGTCCGGGCCCGCGACGGCGTGCAGATGCGCGGGGACCGCGGTGTCACCGGCGGCCCGGGGCCGCCGGAACGTTCTCAGGATCTCGGCCAGTTCACCGGGCCCGGGGGTACCCGGGGAGCATCTGGCCTCGGCAAGGATCAGCAACGCGGTCACGAGGTACATGAGGCGGCGCGCGCTCGGGGATCAGTCCCGTCCGGTCCCGTCCGGGGGTCTTCCCGGGTCGGCGGCGGGTGCGGTCGGGCCGGTCACGGCCGGTCCGGCGGATTTCCCGGAGCCGGGTGTCCCGGCGGGGGGACCGGCGGACGGACCGGCGAAGGAGCCGGTGAACGGGTCGGTGAACGGGTCGCCGGACGGGCCGGGACAGGACGCGGGCCCACGCGGTGAATTGATCATGTGTCTGCTCCCCTCGGCAGTCGGACCGGATGCTCTCCGGCCCGCCGCCGATTCTCACGGGCCCGCCGGACACCGGGCCAGAGCGGCGGATGGCCGCCGGTTCCCCGGCGCCCGGCGGCCACCCGGCGCCGGTCCGCGGATCGCCGCCGAGCAGGCCGAACCCACCCGCTGGCAGGGAGATGCCCGGCACCTTTCGGCCATGCCCTCCGACTGGTCCATACCATTGGCAGGGCCGAGGATGTACCCCGGCGCCACCCCGCCCGGTCCGGACGCGCGTTACCCGGCCGAATCCCGCACTCGCGCCCACCCCTGCGCACCCGAGCGGAATGATGTGCGCAAAAACCGGAGATTTGGGGGGAACGATTGTTTGACGCACTCGGCCTCGATCCACAGACAGAAGCCGTCTACCGGCTCTTTCTGGAGGAACCCGAGCTAAGACTCGACCAGATCGTCACCAGAGCCGGCCGGAGCGAGCAGGAGGTTCGCTCCGCGCTCGACCGGCTCGCCGACCTCTGCTTACTCGATCAGGCGGAGATCCACGCGGCGGGCGAACAGCTCTTCCGCGCCACCGACCCCGATGTCGGCCTCTCCTATCTGCTCTCCCGGCGCGAAGCCGAACTCGCCAAACAGCAACGCGGCCTGGAGGAGGCCAGGGCGGCGGTCACCACCCTCACGGCCCGCCGCACCGCCCGGCTGCCGCGCGGCTACGACGTCGCCAAACGGCTGGAAGGCCGGGACGAGATGCGGATCCGTCTCGCCGAACTCACCGAACTGGTCCGGTTCGAATATCTCTCCCTGCTGCCCGGCGGCGCCCAGCCGCCCGACGCCATCGCCGACAGCAGACCGCTCGACCAGCGGGCGCTCGCCCGCGGCGTCCGGATCCGCAGCATCTACCAGGACAGCTTCCGCAACGCCCCGGAGACCGTCCGCTACGTCAACTGGCTCGGCGGCCTGGGCGGCGAGGCCCGTACCCTGCCGTCCCTGGCGGTCCCCATGGTGATCTTCGACCGCGAGGTGGCGCTCGTCCCGCTCGACCCCGGGGACGGCCGGGCCGGGGCGCTGGAACTGCGCAGCGTCGGCGCGGTCACCGTCGCCCGGCTGCTCTTCGAGGAGTACTGGTCCCGGGCCAACCCCGTCGGCCCCGCCCCGCCCCACGACCGGCACGGTCTCAGCCCGCAGGAGAAGGAGCTGCTACGACTCCTCTCCCGGGGCCACACCGACGAGAGCATCGCCCGCCGCCTCGGGGTCTCCCTGCGCACGGTCCGCCGGATGAACGCGGATCTGACCGGCAGACTCTCCGCCCGCAGCCGCTTCCAGGCGGGGGCCGAGGCGGTCCGCCGGGGCTGGATCTGACGCCTCCGGGCGCCGTCCCGAGTGCCCCGGGGACGGTGCCCGGCCCGGTCGCGCCCCGATCGGGGCGAACCGGTCGCGTCAGAGCTCCCACCACCATGCTTCGAGTTCGTCGTCCTCGGCGAACTCCGGCGGTACAGCACAGGGCGACCGCCGGGCGGCGGCCAGGGCGCCCGTACGGCGGACCACGGCACGCAGCTCCCGTACGCCGGGCAGCTCCGCGAGTTCGGCGCGGTCGAAGGGCAGCCCGGCGGGGCCGCCGAGCAGGGTCCCGCAGCCGAACGCGTACCACATGCCGACGAGTTCGCGGTCCCCCTCCCGCTCGGCGGCGACGGCGACCGCCAGCACGGCCTCGATCAGTCGGACCGGCCGCGGCGCGACGGCGTCGGGACCGGTCAGCTCACCGGCGGCGGCCATCCGCCGCCACAACGCGGTACCCGCGTCGCAGTAGAGGTACGGCGGCTCGGCATAGCCGTCCTCCAGCCAGGACTCGTAGCCCGCGAAGCCGGGGGCGTCCTCGTCGAAGTCCCGCAGCCCGGTGAACCCGGTGAGGGTGTCGAAGTATCCGGAGCGCTCGGCGTAGTCGGGGTGCCGGTCGACCGCGAAGTGGTAGGTGTACCGGCGGCGCAGCAGGATCTCCATCACCCGGAAGTGGGTGAAGGAGCAGTCATGACCGTTCTGGAACCGGTAGAGCGCCGCGAACAGGTCCCGGACGTGCGGATCGTCCGGGGCGGCATGCCGGTCCAGAACGCGTACCGAGTCCGCGACCAGGTCCTCGATCTCATGCATGGACATCGGTACTCCCCCGGGGCCGGTGGTATCGGTACCCGGGATCATCCCAGGGCGCTCCCCACGGACCTCACCCTCCACAGGACGGTCTTCGCGGCCGTTCCCGTCACTCCCTCACCAGCGGCCCTGAAGCTCCGGACCCCG
Organism: Streptomyces sp. NPDC020875; assembly: GCF_040641415.1. Classification (NCBI taxonomy): domain Bacteria; kingdom Bacillati; phylum Actinomycetota; class Actinomycetes; order Kitasatosporales; family Streptomycetaceae; genus Streptomyces; species Streptomyces sp. NPDC020875. The sequence goes on from NZ_JBFADP010000074.1 coordinate 17,308, forward strand.
CTCCGCGAATCGACCGGTCCGGGACCGGAGCGACGGCATACGGCGCTCCGGGCCTCCCGCCCGCCCTGCTCCGCCGCCGGGTCCGGACCGAGGTTGCCGATTCCGCCCCGGCGCGCGGCGGGGCGGTGCCATGCTGGGCGCGCCGACGCGGAGGTCGTGCGCCGTGTCGGTTGTCGGGCTTGTTCGGACCGTCGCGGACCGGGCCGGGGCGTGCGGGGGCCTGGCCCGTGCAGCAGCCCACTTCGGCGCGGTTCGTGGCCGTGTGGCCGCCCCGCCGCGGTGTTGCGAGGGGCCGGCCGGTCCCCGCCGTCGTGGGGCGGATCAGGGAAGGGGAACATCGTCATGGTGTCTGCACGCTCCGCCTTACGTCCGGTGACCCGGGCCGGGTCGCGCCGTCGGCCGACCGCTTTGCTGGCCGCCTGTGCGCTGGTCTGCTCCGGGTTCGTCACGGTGGCCGTTCCGGCGGCGACCGCCGCTCCGGTACGGGCCGCCGCTCCGCTGGCGTTCATCGCCGACAGCGGTTCGGATCAGGTGTCGGTGGTGGATACGGCCACCGATACGGTGACCGCGACCATCCCTGTCGGAGACGGGCCGTCCGGGGTCGCCGTGACCCCCGACGGCGGCCGGGCCTATGTCACCAACCGCGGCTCCGGTTCGGTGTCGGTGATCGACACCGCCGCCCGTACGGTGACCGCGACCGTACCCGTCGGCGACGGGCCGTTCGGAGTCGCCGTGAGTCCCGGCGGCGGCCGGGCGTATGTCACCGACTTCCTGTCCGCGTCGGTGTCGGTGATCGACACCGCGACGAACACCGTCACCGCGACCGTGCCCGTCGGGGGACAGCCGAACAGCGTCGCGATCGCCCCGGGCGGGGGCCGGGTCTACGTCAGTGGTGCCGCTTCGGTCTCCGAGATCGACGCCGCCACGAACACCGTCACCGGGACCGTCGCCGTCTCCCGGCCCAACGGGCTCGCGGTGAGCCCCGACGGCGCCCGGCTCTACGTCAGTTCGCAGAACGCGGGCGCGGTGACCGTGGTCGACACCGCCACCCGTACCGTCACCGGGACCGTCCCGGTCGGGAACACCCCCTTCGGGGCCGCGCTCTCCCCCGACGGCGCCCGGCTCTATGTGACCAATATCGGCGGAAACAGCGCCTCGGTGATCGACACCGCGACCGGTACGGCCGTGGCCACCGTCGGAGTGGGCTCCACCCCGATCGGGCTCGCGGTGACGCCCGACGGTACCGAGGTCTATGTCGCCAACAGCGGCAGCGGAACCGCGTCGGTGATCGATACGGCCACCAACACGGTCACGGCCACCGTCCCCGTCGGCGGCGGACCGTACGCCGTGGCGTTCACCCCGGCGGCAGCGGCAGCCGCCGATATCGATATCGACGTCACGGCCCGGCCGAACCTGGGCCTCCTGGTCCCCTACCTCACCTATACGCTGACCGCCCGCGGCCTGGGCCCGGACGCCGCCACCTCGGCGACCGTCACCGCGACCCTGCCACCCGGCGCCGGTGCCACCCATCTCTCCCCCGGCTGCACCGCCTCGGCCGGAACCGTCACCTGCGCCTACGGCCCGATCGCTTCGGGAGCCGCCGTGAGCAAGACGTTCCGGGTGCCGCTGCATCTGCTCTCCCTCGGCCAGGTCAAGGTCACCGGCGTCCGGGCCGCCTCCGCGCCCGCCGACCCGGTCCCGGCCAACGACACCGCGTCCGCCACCTGCAACGTCGTCTCCGTCCTCCTCGTCAGCTGCGGCTGACGCCCCGGCCCGGCAGCAGCCGGCGAAGCCCCGCGGCGCCGAGGGGCCGTGGGGCTTCGCCTCCGGGTGCACGGGCGGCGCTACTCCGCCCGTGCGCTCCGCTCGAAGAGGTCGAGCACGAGCGGCAGGGCCTTCCGTACCGAGGTGTTGTGGCCGTACGGACCGACGTCGACCACCTGATGCCGTACGCCGTTCTCCGTGAGCTGGCCGGAGCAGTGACCGGCGTGCGCGGGGGAAACGTCCTCGTCGAGGCTGCCGTGGAAGATCCGCACCGGCACTCGGGGGCGCCAGTCGCAGGTGGTGTCCAGGGGGCGCAGCCGCTCCTTCAGTACGCCGCTGGGCTCACGGACCCGGTCGAGGAACTCCGCCGTGAACAGTTCCTTCGAGGTCGCGGGGAGTTCCCGCAGGATCTCGGCCGCGGTGTGCCGGCCGTCGAAGAGCCGCTCGATTCGCTGGTCGTAGGGGGCTCGGAACGCCTCGGCGGGCGAGTCGTAGAGCCCGTAGATCCGGTCCCAGGCCGTGGCGAAGTACGCGAGGTAGATCGCGGACCGCTGGACGGTGTCGTTCGCGGCGGCGGCTTCGAAGGTGCTCAGGTCGAAGGGGCCGCCGACCGGCGCGAGGGCGCCCGGCCGGAAGTAGCGGTCGGCGCGGTCCTCGGCGAGGGCCCGGCCGACCATCATGGTCGCGGGCCCGCCCTGGGAGAAGCCGCTGATCGCGACGTCCGGCCGCAGGTCCCTCCCGTGCTCGCGGGCGACGGTCCTGGCGGCGCGCAGTCCGTCGACGGCGGCGGCCACGGTGGCCGCGGGGTCGCCGTAGGGGTGGAGGCCGTCGCCCTTGCCGAGGCCCACGTAGTCGGGGGCGGAGACGGCCCTGCCACTGGCGGCGAAGAAGAGTGCGGCGCGCCGGTCGGCTGAGTTCGGGTTCACCGACGCCGCCTCGTCCTTGTGGACGGAGGTGCCGTGCAGCCAGGAGACGGCGGGCAGGGCCCGTTGGCCGTTCCGCGGCAGGACGACGAGCTGGCTGGCGGTGACGGGGGCGCCCGTGCTGTCGGTGGTGCGGTAGAGGACGCGGTACCGGGTGACGTCGTAGCGGACCCTGGATGCGTCGATTCCGCCGCGGCCCAGGATCTCGGCCACCTCGTCCGCGCTCACCCGGGTCACCTCCTCGACGGCCACCACGGCCCCGCCCGGCGCGGGCCGGGGGTGCGGCCGGGCTTCGGCGTCCGGGGCGGGTCCGGCCAGGGGTGCGGCGGCGCCGAGTGCGAGAGCCCCGAGGAGCAGGGCGGTTAAACGCTTGTACCGGCTGGAGCTGTTCATGTGTCGATCTTGCTTCGGCCGCCCCCGTCCTGGACATGGAGCGGTCCCCCGTACCCGGTGGGGGGACAGCACCCCACCCCGGTCTCTTCCGTCGCCCGCGCAGGGCCGGACTGTCAGTGCCGGGGTCTAGCGTTGCCGTACACCACTCCGGTGGACGCGTCCCGCCCCGAATCCGATACCGACCACACCAGGACAGTGCTGTCACGATGCTTACCTCTGCGCGCAGTTACCGGCGGAATCAGATCTCTCGGGCCAAGGCCGCCGCGGCGATCGGCCGGTTCCGCGACGGCTACAAGATCCGGCGGCTGACCGAGGCGCTCGACGAGTTCGAGGACCACATCGGCGATCTCCGGCTGGTCGAAGGCGATCTCCGGATATCCGGTGACCTCGATCTGACACGGGAGCGCGTCGGGCTGCTGATGGTGCTCGGCGATCTGGTCGTGGACGGCGCGTATGCCGACAGCGACGACCCCGAGTCCTTTCTGCTGGTGACCGGCGATATGCGGGCCCGTGACGTGGTGACCGCCGGCTGGCTGGAGGTGCACGGCGACCTGAGCACCGGTTGTCTCATCGGTGACTACAACGACTGCTCCGCCAGCATCGGCGGCGATGTCAGCGCCCGGCTCTTCTACGGCGAGGAGCATCACTTCACGATCGGCGGCGCGCTCGGCGCCGACGCGGTGATCGGCCGACCGCGCCTAGAAATAGCCGTCCCACCGGCGGTGATCGAGCTGGACGACCCGCGGATGCTGGACCACTTCGACCGCGATCTGCTGCGGGTGGACGAAGACCACCACATCGACGACGACGGCACCGACGGCCGGGCTGTCACCTGGATCGACGGGTTCCACGACTTCCGCGAGCTGAAGCGGCGGGTGCGGGCGGGCCGACCGCTCCGTACCACCGGGGTACGCGAGTGACGGCACGACGGCCGGACGGCCCCGAACCCGGGGAGATCACCGCATCCCCCCATGTCCGCACCGCCGCCGGTCCGCCCCGCGACGACCGGGGTGCCGCCGCGCGAGCCGGCCTCGTCCGCTCGCCCCGCCCGGACCGGCCCCGTGAACGACAGCACCCGCCGCCCGCCCGGACCGGCCGACCCGATGCGGGCGGACGACGGGCGGGGGCGGGAGCGGCCGTACGACCTACTAGCGCATGACCCGCTCAGCGCTCTCCAGGATCAGCAGGAGAGGTTGGTGCCGGTCGGCACACCCAGGATCTGGGTGAAGTTCTTGTAGCGGTTGACCCGGCTCTGGACCTGGGCGGGGTGGCCGCCGTCGCATTCGAGCGCGCCGTTGATGGCACGGATGGTCTGGCCGAAGCCGGCGCCGCTGATCATGGCGTCATGGGCGGTCACCGGGCCGGGGCCGTCCTGGGTGTTCCAGTACCAGAGCGCCGTCATCATGGCGACGGCCGGGTCCGTCTCGACCAGGTCGGGGTTGTTGAGCAGGTCGATGCCCAGCCAGTCGCCCACGGTCTTGTAGTTGAAGTTCCAGCTCAGCATGATCGGGCCGCGGCCGTAGTACTTGGCCTGGCCCGCGGGGCAGCCGTAGGGCTGGCTGCGGTCGCAGTAGAGCGGGTAGTTCCGCTCGTCGATCTCCTTGATGTAGAACAGCCCACCGGTCTCATGGCTGATGTTGGCGAGGAAGGCCGCGGCCTCCTGCTTGCGCATCGTGTCCGTGCCGGTGTGGGCGAACCCCGGGAACGCCTTCATGGCGTCGGTGAGGCCCTTGTACGTGTAGAACGGGTTCCGGTTCGGGAACATCTGGTTGAACTGCGCCTCGCTCACCACGAAGCTGTTCGGGTCGGGGTTGCCGCCCGTGCCACAGGTGTACGGGTCCCAGTAGTAGGTGCTGACCACCGGGTTGTACCCGGGGTTGGCCCGCTCGGCGATGTAGACGCTGCCGTCGTTGTACTTGACGATGTCGCCCACGCGGTAGTTCTGCCCGGCGGCCCAGGCGGGGGCTACGGCGCACTCGTCCACCGGGGCGGCGGAGCCGGAGGCCGCGGTGGCGGTCGGGACGAGAGCCGTCGCCAGCAGCGAGCCCGCCGCCAGCACGGCGGCCATCAGGCTCTTCATTCGGGTCTTGAGCACGGTCCAATGACCTTTCATGCACTTTCGGACATGCCTGACAGCCCCGGCCGGAGACCGGGGCGACCAGACACACCATGTCGGGGGGTGATCAAGCACACCCAAGCGCTTCGAATGGGCGCCGGTCAAGGTATAGACCAATGCCATTTTCGAAACAACGAGCTTTATTTCAGGGCCCGTTGGCGCCCACCGGAAACGCGGGGCCGGAGCCGGTCGTCACGGGGGTCCGAGGCGCGGGCGGGCCGTTGACAGGAGGGGAAGCATCGGGAAGGGTCTGGAGGCATGCAGCCACCGGGTGACCTGCGGGTCCGTCTTGTGGAGCGCCGCCACGTCGACTTGGTCCGTGTCGCGAGCGCCATCTGTCGCCGCGCCTGACCCGCCCCGCCGCATGCTGACGCCCCGTCATTCCGACGGTTGAGCGGACGCGTCCGGAAGCATCTCTTCCCATGACCTCGGCGGACCCGGGTTCCGGTTCCCGACTTCCCTCTCCGTGCGATGCCCTACGTCCGCGCGGCCCGTACTCCTGTCCTGGAGCACCTCTGTGACCTCTTTCGACTCTTCCCTGTCCCGGCGTGCCTTCGCCGGTACCGCCGCCGGTGCCGTGACAGCCCTCGGGCTGCCCGCTGCCGCCGCCGCCGACAGCGGCGGAGCCCCTCCCGGCGAGCGCCCGTTCCGGGCCGCCCGCACTCGCGGCCGGGGCTCCCGCCGCCCCAATGTGCTGTTCATTCTGGGCGACGACCTGGGCTGGGCCGATCTGTCCTCCTACGGCGCCCCGGAGATCCGTACCCCCCATCTGGACCGGCTCGCCCGCCAGGGCGTGCGGTTCACCGACGCGTACAGCGGCTCCGCGACCTGCTCGCCCACCCGGTTCAGTCTCTACACCGGCCGCTATCCGGGCCGTACCCGGGGCGGGCTCGCCGAGCCGATCGCGGACCGGTCGGCGGGGCTCGACCCCACCCATCCCACCCTCGCCTCCCTGCTGCGGGACACCGGGTACCGGACGGCGCTGATCGGCAAGTGGCACTGCGGCTATCTGCCCGACCACAGCCCCACCCGGTCCGGGTGGGAGGAGTTCTTCGGCAATTTCGGCGGGGCGCTGGAGTACTACTCCAAGCTCAGCTCCGGCGGCGAGTACGACCTCTACGAGGGCGACGCCGAATACCGCGACCTGCGCTACTACACCCGCGTCCTGACCGAACGGGCCGTCGAGTACGTCAGCCGCGACCACGGGCGCGCCCCGTGGCTGCTCAACCTCAACTTCACCACTCCGCACTGGCCGTGGATCGCCGACGGCGACGAGGAGACCAGCGCCGAGATCGTCCGCCGGATCAGGTCCGGCGACCGGCGGGCACTGAGGCACCAGGACGGGGGCTCGCTCGCGAAGTACCGGCAGATGGTCGAGGACCTCGACCGCTCGGTGGGCGCGGTGCTCACGGCCCTGAAGCGGTCCGGGCAGGAGGAGGACACCCTGGTGTTCTTCGCCAGCGACAACGGCGGTGAGCGGTTCTCGTACAACTGGCCGCTCAGCGGCAACAAGGGGTCGCTGCTGGACGGCGGCATCCGGGTGCCGTCGATCCTGCGCTGGCCCGCGCGGATCGAGGGACGTCAGGTCAGCCGGGTTCCGGTGTACTCCCCCGACTGGACGGCGACGCTCCTGGAGCTGGGCGGGGCCCGGCCCCATCCCGCGTACCCCCTGGACGGAGTCAGCCTGGCCGGCTATCTGCTGCGCGGCGACGAAGTGCCCGAGCGCGATCTGTTCTGGCGGGTCCGGGGGGAACGGGCGCTGCGGCGGGGCGAGTGGAAGTACTACCGGGGCAAGGACGGCAGGGACCGTCTCCACCGGCTGTCGGAGGACATCCGTGAACAGGCCGACCAGTCCGCCGCGCGGCCCGGACTGCTGACGGAACTGAGGGCCGCGTGGGAACGGATAGACCGGGAGCTGCTGCCGTACCCCGGATAGGCGGTCCTCGCGCCACGAGGCCCGGCCGGACGGCCACTGTCCGGCCCGGTCGCACACCGGCGCGCTTTTCCGGCAAACAGGTCATGGGCTGACCGGATTCGGTCGCAGGATGACGTTATGGCCTTACCGACGAGGCCATGACCTGCGACCGTATCGGCCCCGGCTTTTCAGGGTGTACCGACACCGTCCGCGGGAACTCTTATCGCCCGTTCACCCCGAAAAGCCAGAAAGGCAGTTCCATGTTCCGTCCAGCCGATTTTCCCGAGCCCGTCATCGTTCCCGTCAACGGTGTGGAACTCGAAGTCTTCGAAGCGGGTCCGCGGGACTCCGGGAAGCCCATCGTGCTCTGTCACGGCTGGCCGGAGCACGCCTTTTCCTGGCGTCACCAGATGCCCGCCCTGGCGGCTGCGGGCTATCACGTCATCGTCCCGAATCAGCGGGGTTACGCCAACTCGTCCCGTCCGGCGGACGTGACGGAGTACGACATCGAGCACCTTACGGGTGACCTTGTGGCACTACTCGATCACTACGGCTACCAGGACGCCACCTTCGTCGGTCATGACTGGGGCGCGATGGTCGTCTGGGGGCTGGCGCTGCTGCACCCCGGCCGGGTGAACAAGGTGATCAACCTCAGCCTGCCGTACCAGGAGCGCGGCGAGCGGCCCTGGATCGAGTCGATGGAGGCCGTGTTCGGCGGCGACTTCTACTTCGTCCACTTCAATCGGCGGCCGGGGGTCGCGGACGCCGTATTCGAGGAGAACACCTCCCGGTTCCTTCGCAATATGTACCGGAAGAACCAGCCCCCGCAGGAATTTCGGCCGGGTATGGCGCTGATCGATCTCGCCCGAGCCGAGACACCACTCGGCGAGCCCCTGATGAGCGATGACGAACTGGCCGTCTTTGTCTCCGCCTTCGAGACTTCGGGGTTCACGGGAAGTGTGAACTGGTACCGGAACCTCGACCGCAACTGGCACTTGCTGGCGAATGCGGACCCCATCGTCCGGCAGCCCACACTCATGATCTACGGCGAACGGGACGCGGTGGCGAAGTCCGGGAAGGTGGCGGAGTTCGTACCCAGGGTGGAAGTGGTCGAGCTGGATTCCGGCCACTGGATCCAGCAGGAGAGGCCGGAGGAAACGAACCGGGCGATCCTGAACTGGCTGGCACGGCAGGACGCCGGCCGAGGGCCGTCCCACGATCCGGTGCGTACCGTCTGAGGCACTCCGGGCCGCCGGGCGTCGAGCCGCCGCGGGACGGCTCGACGGGCCCGGCCGCTCGGCCGGGGCCACGGTCAGCCCCGGGCGGTCCGACGGGAGGGGTGACCGCTCCCGGCGTGGACCTCCAGTTCGGCGAACCCGCGATAGCCCCGGTCCACGTAGAGGAGTGGTCCACGGGACTCAGGGCCGGGCGACCGGCGGACGACGGACGCGGTGGCGACGATCAGCGTGTGATCGGCGACCGCGACGCACCGGATCGCGCGACAGGCCAGGACGACGGCGCTTCCTTCCAGTTCCGGCCCGCCGCCGTCGGCGGACGGCCGGTGACGCATCCCGGCGAACTCCCCGGCGCCGAGGACTCGGCGCCGGGCGAAACGGTCGGCGACCGACTGCTGTCCGGCGGCGAGGACGTTGACGGTGAAGGAGCCGGTCCGCCGGATGAAGTCCTCGGTGCGGCTGCCCCGCTTCAGCGAGATCAGCAGGGTGGGCGGGTCGAGTGAGACCGACAGCAGGGAGTTGACCGTCATACCGTGCGGTCCCTGGTCGCTCTGTGTGGTGACGACGGCGACACCCGTCGCCCAGAGGCGCATGGCCTCGCGGAACTCATCGGACCGCTCGCCGTCGCCGGGGTCACCGGCCGCCGGGGGCGGGGCCGTGGTCACCACGCGGAGCCCCGGGGCTCCGGGGACGCCAGGGCCGGGAAGTGCGGCACGATCTCCTCGGCGAGCTGCGCCACCACCTCGGCCGCGGGACGCCTGCCGTGCTGCACCCCGAGGGCGGCATGGTTGACCCCGGCGTCCCGCCAGCGGCCGAGCAGCTCGCGCAGCCCTTCCGTGCCCGTGCGGAGGACGAAGCCGCCGCGCAGCGGAGTCGGCGGGTGGCCCGGGTCCTCGGCCAGGTCGATCCATTCATTGGTCGCGACCGGGCGGAACTCCCCACCGGGGATCAGGTCCCGCCACGCTCCGATCCGGTCACCGAGGTCCCGGGGGCCGTCGGAGGTCGCGGTGGCCCCGGGATAGACCAGCCGGCCGTCGGCGTGTTCGGCGATCCAGAGCGGGGACTGCTGGGACGAACCGGTGACCAGAAGGGGAATCCGGCCGTACACCGGCTTCGGCAGCAGGGCCGGGGCGCCGGGCCGATCCTCCCCCAGCAGCTCGCGGAAGGCTTCGAGCACCTCCCGGTACCGGGCGCCGCGCGTACCGTGGTCGACCCCGTAGGCGGGGAACTCCACCGGGCGGTCGCCCGACGCCACACCGAGCACGAGCCGACCTCCGCTGAGCTGATCGACGGACGCCGCCTGCTTGGCCAGGTCCATGGGGTTGCGCAGCGGGAGGATCACACTGCCGGACGCCAGGGTGATCCGGCTGGTGTGCGCCGCGAGCCAGGTCAGAGCCGTCCACGGGTCGTACACCTGCCCCACGTCGCCGAAGGCGGGGTCGGCCAGGGGGACGTCCCGTACCCAGGCGGTGGCGAACCCGCCGCGCTCGGCCTGCCGGACGACCTCGGTCTGGCCGCGCATTCCCGCCATCTCTCCCGCGTACGGCCACAGGGGCAGGAACAGCCCCACGGTCAGCTCCCCCGGCGCGAACATGCGGGTGTACCCGGAATGGCTCTCCCACGAGGAGGCCGCTGCTGTTGTGCTCATCGGATTCGATACCGCCCATGACTCTGGTTGGAACGTTCGATCCAGAGCATACGGCAGTCTGGATCGAACGTTCCAACCAGTAGACTCGGGGCCATGGCAGCCACCACATCGCGCGACCGCTCGTCCGACAGCGACACCCGCCACCGGATCATCCGGGCCACGGCCGCCCTGCTGCAGCGGCAGGGGTACGAGAGCACCTCGGTCAAACGGATCGCCGGCGCCGCGCAGGCGTCCCCCAGCTCCGTCTACCACTTCTTCCCCGGCGGCAAGCAGGAGCTCGCCATCGAGGCGATGCGGCACGGCGCGCGCGAGTTCGGCGAGTTGCTCGCCGAGGGCCTCGCGTCGGACCCCGATCCGGCCGAGGCCGCCGCCGCCTGCGCCCTGCTGCTGGCCGAGGACCTCAAGCGGTCGGACTGGAGCGACGGCTGCCCGGTGGCGGTCACCGCGCTCGAGACCATCGGCCGCGTTCCGGGCCTCCAGGAGGCCGCGACCCGGGCCCTCACCGAATGGCGGTCCCTCGTCGCGGCCAGGCTGACAGAAGGCGGTATCACACCGGCCGCCGCCCACACTCTCGCCGGAGCGGTCATCAGCATGCTGGAGGGCGCCGAACTGCTGAGCCGGGTCACCGCGGACGACACCCCCCTTCGCGACGCGGCCGTCCACCTCGCCCAGCTCGTGAGGGCGGCACCCCGGACCTGACCGGGGAAGGACCGACCAGCCGTCACCGGGGCGACGAAGCGACGCGGCACCAGGGGCGGGCCACCGCCGCCGTGGCCGTCGCGCCCCGGGGCGATACACGGATCAAACGGCCTCCGGGCCCGCTCCGCCCCAGTCCAGGCGGTCGGCGAGTCCGGTGGCGGCGAACGCGTCTATCAGTTCGGCGCGCCCTTCGGTGAAATGCGCCCAGCCCTCGTAGTGGAGCGGCACGACGCGGCGGGCGTCGAGGATACGGGCCGCCTCCGCGGCCTGGGGGCTGTCCAGGACGATCGGCCGGTTCCCGAAGATCACGGGGAAGCGGGGAGCGCCCGCGAAGAGCAGTGCGGTGTCCACGCGCGGGTGGCGGGCCGCGATGTCGCGGACGGCGTCGAGAGAGGCGTTGTCGCCGCTGACGTAGACGGTGGGCAGCCCCTCTCCGGTCAGGACGAAGCCCACGACCTGCCCCAGGACGGGTTCGACCTCCGCGCGGGAGCCGGGGCCGTGGACAGCGGGGACCCCCGTGACGGTGACGGTGCCTCCGTCGGGGCGCGGCAGGTCCACGGCCTCCCAGTCACCCAGGCCCCGCACCTTCCCGGCCAGCGCCGCGCCGAGGCGCTCGGCGCCACTGGAGGTGGTCAGGGTGAGGCCCGCGTGCGCGAGCAGAGCGCGGCCGGAGATATCGAGGTTGTCCTCGTGTTCGTCGTGGGAGAGCAGCACGATGTCGACGGCCCCGACCTCCTCGGCGGTGCTGCCGGAGCGGGTGGTCTTGGTCAGGACCGGGCGTCCGGGACGGCCGTACTCGCCGGGTCCGTCGAAGGTCGGATCGGTCAGAAACCGCAGACCCCCGTACTCGAACAGGGCCGTCGGGCCGCCGAGGGCCCGTACGGGGAACGAGCGGGGCGCCGCCGAGGCGGAGAGGGCAGAGGAAGACATGGAAAACCTCACGGATGTCGATGGCTTCAAACGTGAGGCGATCCTAGACGTGTCTCACGGATACGAGCAACGCTTAACATGAGCACCATGGAAGAGTCCGCGACCGACCGGTCCGTCCCGCCACCGGCCCACGGCGAGGAGGAGCACCTCTCCCTCGCCCTGGCCAACAGCGCCGTCACCCTCCCCGGCGGGCTGACGGCCGACCTGCTCGGCGATCCGGCCCGGGCGAATCGGTGGCTGACGGAACGCGGCCTCGCCCCGGTCGACTCCGGTATGCAGGAGATGTGCGCCGGACTGTTGCGGACCCTGAGGGAGAACGTCAGATCGCTGTTCTCCGCCCGCTGCGCCGGACTTCCCGCCCACTCGGCGGCGGTCGCGGCGGTCAATGACGCGATGACCCGTGTCCCCACCGTCCCGCTGCTCCGCTGGGATGCCGAGAAGGGCCCCTACCGGACCCCGCCCCACCCCACTACGGCGATCGTCGAACACGCCCTGGCCACCCTCGCGGCCGACGCCGCCGACCTCCTCACCTCCCCCGAGGCCGACCGTCTCACCGCCTGCGGCTCGCCTCCCTGCAACCGCTATCTCCTCCGCCGCGGTCGCCGCCACTGGTGTTCCACACGCTGCGGCGACCGGGTCCGCGCGGCCCGCGCCTACGCTCGCCGCAACAGCCGGGGCGACGACTCCGAGGCCCGGCCCGAAGACCCCGGCGGGCAGGGCCCCGGCCGGGATCGTGATGAGGGCGGCGCCGGGCGGGACGAGCGGAGCGCCGAGTAGCCGCGACAGCACCGGGGCGGAATCGTCGCGGGCGAGGGCTCACGTTTCCGCCGGTACCCGGAAGCGCCGGGGCGGAGCCGCCCCCGGGTTCACACGGTCTGTACGCAGGTGCACTGGCAGACCGCGAGGGTGCCCTGTGCCGCCTCGGTCTCCTCCCGGACCGTGACGTCGGAGATGGCTTCGGCCGCCTCGGCCCTCTCCTCGCGCGGCCACAGCGCCAGTGCGGCGACGGCGCCCAGCGCGGCGAGGACGGCGAGGACCACCCAGGTGAGGGTGAAACCCGATTCCGTGGCGAGCCAGCCGGCGACGGGATAGGTGACCAGCCACGCCAGATGGGAGAGCGAGAACTGGGCGGCGAAGACCCCCGGCAGTCTGTTCGGCTCGGCCGAACGGCGCAGCACCCGACCCGTCGGTGTGACGATCAGGGCCATCCCGCCGCCGATGACGGCCCAGACGGCCGCCGTGCCCGCCCAAGTGGTGAGGCCCGACGCGCTGATCGCGACGGCGGCGGCGACGCCCGTCGTCAGGACCGCGGCGCCGGTCATCATCACCGTACGCTCACGGATCCGGTCGAGTACGCGGGGCAGCAGAAGCGCGACCAGGAGGGTGCCGCCGCCGGACGCGGCGAGCATCCAGGCGACATCCGTCTGGGTTCCGCCGAGTTCGTCGCGGACGTAGTTCACGGTGTTGACCACGACGATCGAACCCGCGGCGGCGACCACCAGGTTCAGCGCCAGGATGCCGCGCAGCCTCGGCGTGGTGGCGAAGGTCCGGATCCCCGAAGCGACACGGTCCCACGCCCGGGTGTGCTCGCTGGGCCGGGCGTCGGGGATCCGGGTCGACAGCACGAGCAGGGCGGAGACGGCGAACCCGGCGGATGTGCCGGCGAAGAGCCAGTCGAAGTTCATGAAGGACAGCGCCACGGCCGCGAGGACCGGGCTCAGCAGGCTCTCCATGGTGTACGCGACCTGAGAGGCCGACAGCGCGCGGGTGAAGTCGGCCTCGTCGGTGACGATATCGGGGATCACCGCCTGGAAGGTCGGCGTGAACGCCGCCGACGAGGCTTGGAGCAGGCCGATCAGTACATAGATCTGCCAGATCTCGGTGACGAACGGCAGCGCGACCACGACCACGGCCCGGACCAGGTCGAGGACGGTGAGCAGCTTCCGCCTCGGCAGACGGTCGACATACGCCGCGGCCAGCGGCGCGATGACGACGTACAGCACCATCTTGATCGTCAGGGCGGTGGCGAGCACCGCGCCCGCGCTCGGGCCCGCGAGCTCGTAGGCGAGCAGCCCCAGTGCGACGGTCGCCAGCCCCGTACCGAACAGCGCGATGATCTGCGCACTGAACAGACGGCGGAAATCTCGCAGCGCGAACAGTCCCACGGGCACCTTCCTCCCAGGCCATATACCCCGACAGGGTATTGCAGGGTAGGTATATCGCATCCACCGGGGGAAGCCGTACGGCCGGTGTCGCGGCCGGCCCCGGAGGGCGGCGCCAGGCATCACACCGATGATCGGCGAGAACGGCGACCACCAGAGCCACGGCCGGGCCGACGCGCGGCAGTTGGTGGCGTTCGCGCGGAGTGGGAGTACGAGTTCTCCCGCATCGTCGCGGCGTACCCCGGCCGACCGGTCCGCGCCGCCCGCCGCTACGGGATACGAACCCGGCCGTCGCGGCGGGCGGCGGGCCCCGGTGCGCGGGACGTCGGCCGGGCAGGTAGTTTGCCCGGATGAGTCTTCTCGATGATGTGGCCGAACGCGACAACTGGCGGTGCTGGGTATGTGACGAGCCGGTCGACCCCGACAAGTCGGTGAACGACCCGCTGGGTCCGAGCGTCGACAGCCGGACCGCCGACCGGAAGGCCAAGGTCGCCGAGCGACTCGCGCACCGCGGATGCAACTCCCGCAAGGGAGCGGTCAAGGTGGTCATCGACTGGCCGGACCACCTGTACGTGGTCGAACCCGCGCCGCTGATCGCCGTCGCCGCGAGGCTGGAGCGCAAGGGTGGCCGCGAGCTGGTGGGCCGTTGCCCGAGCAGGCAGGACGCCCAGGACGCGGCGGACTGGCTGGCGGACCGCTTCTCCCGACTGGTCCCGGGGCTGCCGGTGACCGCAGGTGTCGAGGCGGGCGGCGGCCAGTTCCTGGTCTTCCTGGCCACCGGCCGCCGCTGACCGGGGACCGTCTCTTGGGGCTCGGTTCGCCTCCGGGGCGCTCAAGCCGTGTTCTTCAGTCGATCGTGCTCGGCCGCTCGTACCTCGCGGCCTGCGCGCGTTCTCCTTCCAGAACACGACGCGCCCCTTCGGCTCACTC
>NZ_JBFADP010000075.1:0-31351 GCF_040641415.1 Streptomyces sp. NPDC020875
CCTTTCGGCGTTTCCGACTCTATCAGATCCTTTCGGGCCTGATTCCCGGTCGAAACTCGGGTTTTGTCTTTCCGGCCGCTCGGGCCGTTCCGACGTTTCAAACTCTAGCGGGTTTTCCCGGCGACTCATAATCGAGTCTTCGCAACATATTTCGGCACGCCGAAATAGATCCCGGTCGGGAGGTCGTACAGAGTTTGGGTGCCGCTTCCGCGGCGAGAGTGGCTGTCGAAGAACCGTTCCGGTCCGTGACAACTTGAGGAACCTTACGAGTGGATGAAGGGCGTGTCAACTTCCCACGGCCCCGACGCGCCAAACACCTGGGATCCGGCCGGATCCCGTATCGAATCAGTCCAGATCGGTCAGTCGGCCACCGGCGTCCGGCTGGGTGTGCTCCACCCGGCGCAGTACCCGGATCAGGAGATCGCCGAGGACTCCGCGCTCCTCGCCGGACAGGTCCTGAAGGATGTCCTCCTCGAAGGCGCTGGCCATCCGCATGGCCTCCAGCCACTTGGCGCGGCCCTCGTCCGTCAGCTCCACGATGACCCGGACCCGGTTGTTCTCGTCGCGGTCGCGGGTGACGAGGCCCTCGCCCGCCATCCGGTCGATGCGGTGCGTCATGGCGGCCGGGGTGAGGCCGAGGCGCTTCGCCAGCTCGCCGGGGCCCAGCCGATAGGGGCTGCCCGCGAGGACCAGGCTCTTGAGGACCTCCCACTCGGCGTTGCTGATGCCGAGGGCGGCGACCTGGCGGCCGTACGCGACGTTCATCCGGCGGTTCAGCCGGCCGAGGGCCGAGACGACCTGTTCGACCTGGGGATCGAGCTCTCCGTACTCCCGCTGGTAGGCGGCGATCTGCTCGTCGAGGGTCGGCTCCTGGATCGCGGAGGCGCTGTCCTGACCGGTCACGGCTCGGCCCTCGGGGGTCGCGGTAGGCATACGCCGCAGTATGGCACGCCTCTCATTCGCCTTGAAGTCCTTGGACATGTACTCTTAAGCCTCTAACTTTACTATTGAAGTCTTCAGGCTTCAGCCCTTCAGAGCTTTCAAGGCAGGTGAGTGTGACCAGGGAGATGGGCGCGGCGATGCGCCGGATCCAGGCGGGTAGCGCGCTGAGCGCGTTCGGACTCGGCTTCACGGTTCCGTTTCTGTACATCTATGTGGCGTACACACGGGATCTCGGGACGACCGCCGGTGGCTTGGTCATCGGTGTCTTCGCCCTGGCCGCCCTGATCGCTCTGCCGTTCGTCGGCCGGGTCATCGACCGGCGCGGGCCCAAGCCCGTGGTGGTGGGTGCCTCGGTGCTGGCGTCGCTGGGCGCGCTGGCGTTCGGGATGTCCACGAACACCGTGACCGTGATGCTGTCGGCGGCGCTGCTCGGCGCCGGTACGGCGGTGGCGCAGCCCGCCCTGGCGACGATGATCGTCTGGGCCACGGACGCCCGCGGCCGGACCCGGGCCTTCGCCTTCCAGTTCTTTCTGCAGAACGTCGGACTGGGTATCGGTGGCCTGATCGGCGGACTGATCGTCGACAAGAGCCGCCCGAGCACCTTCACCCTGCTCTTCGGTATCGAGTCCGTGATGTTCCTGGTGCTGGCCGCGATCATCCTCTCCGTCCGGCTGACCCGGCCCGCGCCCACGCCCGGGGCGGTGGACCAGGGCGGCGAGCCCGCCGGTCTCCGGGTCCTGCTGCGGGACAAGGCGATGGTGAAGCTGCTGGTGCTGGGCTTCATCCTGTTCTTCGCGGTGTACGGACAGTTCGAGTCGGGTCTGTCGGCGTACGGGACGGAGGCGGCCGGGATCGAGCCGTCGATGTTCGGTACGGCGCTGGCCGCGAACACCGCCGTGATCGGTATCGCGCAGTTCGTGATCCTGAAGTACGTGGACCGCTACAAGCGGACCCGGGTGATCGCCGCGGTCGGGCTGATCTGGGCCGTGGCCTGGGCCATCGCGGGGTACGCGGGTCTGGGCGCGACGAGCCAGGCGATGGCGACGGCCGCGTTCATCTCGACGTACGCGCTCTTCGGTCTCGGTGAGGCGATGCTGGCACCGACCGTGGCGCCGCTGGTGGTGGATCTGGCCCCGGAGTCGATGGTCGGCCAGTACAACTCGGCGTTCGCCCTGGTCAAGCAGTTGGCGCTGGCGCTGGGTCCGGCGATCGGCGGACCGATGGGGGCGGCGCTGCATGCCCCGTACATCGTTACTTTCGTCCTGTTCTCGCTGGCGATCACGGTGCTGGCGGCGCGGCTGGGCCGGATGCTCACCCCCGTACAGAACCAGCCTTCGCTGGCGGCCCCGCCCTCGCGGGTGGTGGCGCGGTACGAGCCGCCGGTGGAGAAGGTGGGGACCGCGGCCTGACGGGCGCGGTCACCCCGGGCGGGGGACGGGTGCGACGGGCGCCGGGAGGGCGAACTCGCACCAGACCGCCTTTCCGCCGCCCGGGGTGCGGCGGCTGCCCCAGTTGGAGGCGATGGCCGCGATGATCGAGATCCCGCGGCCCGTCTCGTCCTCCGATTCTGCGCGTCGGCGGCGCGGCAGGTGATCGTCGCCGTCGGTGACCTCGATGATCAGCCGGCGGTCGGTGCGGCGGAGCCGCAGCCGCATGGGCGGGGTGCCGTGCTGGAGGGAGTTCGCGACCAGCTCGCTGGTGGCGAGGACGCCGAGGTCGTGGAGTTCCGGGGAGAACCGCCAGGAGACGAGCACCCCGGAGGCGAAGGCGCGGGCGCGCGGGGCGGCCTCCACACCGCCGAGGAGGTCGAGGGCGGCGTTGTGGAACAGCTCCGCCGCCGTACCGCTGCGGGCCGGGTGCTGGACGACGAGGACGGCGACGTCGTCGTCGTGGTCGGCGGTGATGCCCATGGCGCGGAGCAGGCGGTCGCAGACGACCTGCGGGGTGCCGGTGGCGCCGGACATGGCGCGTTCGAGGGCGGCGACGCCCTCGTCGATGTCCCGGTCGCGGCGTTCGACGAGGCCGTCCGTATAGAGGACGGCGCCGGAGCCGGGCGGCAGGGCGATCGTGCCGGAGGAGTAGAACCAGCCGCCGGTGCCGAGGGGCGGTCCGGTGGGGTTGTCGGCCCGGTCGACGGTGCCGTTCTCGTGCCGGACGAGGACGGGGAGATGGCCCGCGGAGGCGTAGACCAGCCGTTCCTCGTTGGGGTCGTGGACGGCGTAGAGGCAGGTCGCGATCTGGCTGGCGTCGATCTCGGAGGCGAGGCCGTCGAGGAGCTGGAGCACTTCGTGCGGCGGCAGGTCGAGCCGGGCGTAGGCCCGGACGGCGGTCCGCAGCTGGCCCATGACGGCGGCGGCCCGGACGCCCCGGCCCATGACGTCGCCGATGACGAGGGCGGTCCGGCCGCCGCCGAGGGTGATCACGTCGTACCAGTCGCCGCCGACGGCCGCGTCCTCGCCGCCGGGCTGGTAGGTGGCGGCGACCTTGAGGTCGTCGGGCTGCTCCAGCTTCTGCGGCAGCAGGGACCGCTGGAGGGTGACGGCGGTCTCGCGCTGTCGCCGCTCGCTGGCGCGGAGCCGTTCGGCCGCCTCGGCGTGGTCGGTGACGTCGGCCGCGAAGACGACCACTCCGCCGACCCCGTCGGCGCCACCGGCGCCCGGGGCCGGTTCGGTGTCCCCGGCGGGGTGGCCGACGGGGATGCAGGTGACCGTGTACGAGCCGCCGTCGGGGGCCTTGCGGGATTTGACCGTACGGGGCCGTCCGCTTCTGAGCACCTGGTCGATGAGGGGCGGCAGGCCGAGGTCGGTCAGCTCGGGGCAGACGTCCTCGGCGGTGCCGCCGAGGGGGCGGGGGCCGAAGGCCGCGGTGTAGGCGTCGTTGACATAGGCGACGCGCTGTTCCGGGCCGTGGAGCAGGACGACGAGGCCGGGGAGACTACCGATGATCTCCCGGGCGGGGAAGTCCTCCAGGGCGGGGGTCCGCCCGGGGGCGGGATCGCCGGGGCGGCCGGGCGGCGGGCCGTCGGTGTGGCGGGCGGCGGGGACGGAGCCCTCGCCGGCCGGGTTGCCGGTGCCCCGGGCTCCCTCCGCCGCTTCGTCCTGTCCGGCCTGTTCCGGCGTATCCGTATCCGTCGCGTCGGTCGTTCTGCTCTCGCCGCGGCGGGGCTGGCGAGGGGTGGGAGAGATTCCGCGGTCGGTCCTGCGCGCCGCGGCGCGGCGCTGCGTACCAGGGAGCCGTGCGCTCCATCGCGTGAAGTTCACTGACTTTCTAGCCTCAAAGATCGTCGCCGAGGGTCACGAGGGTCACTCTGTGCAGATGTGAGCCCACCTATGGTCACACGTCCAGTGTGACCGTGCGGACTGACAGCCGATGTCGGCCGGGTGTCCATGGGGTCGTCGGGCGGTGTCGGATGCGGGGCCCGGTGTTTTCCGGGGGCTCCGGATGCATTTCGGGTGTTTTCCGGGTGGCGGGGCGCTTCGGGCGTACGCCCGGCGTACGGAACGGGCTCGTACGGGTGTCCGGGGGCCGGAAACGTGTTCCGCGACCGGGCTCACGGCTTTCCGGGGGCCGGGGGTGCTCCGCCGCGGTCGCCGGGGCCGTTCTCCGGGGGCCGGGCGGCGTGCTCGAACTCGGCCCGGGGGTGCTCCAGCGACCCGAGGGAGACGATCTCCCGTTTGAAGAGCCCGGCGAGGGTCCACTCGGCGAGGATGCGGGCCTTCCGGTTGAAGGTCGGCATCCGGCTGAGGTGGTAGACGCGGTGCATCAGCCAGGCGGGGTAGCCCTTGAGCTTGCGGCCGTAGACATGGGCGACTCCTTTGTGGAGGCCGAGTGAGGCGACGGAGCCCGCGTTCTTGTGGGCGTACTCCTTGAGCGGGCGGTCGTGCAGCGCCGCGGCGATATTGGCGGCGAGGACCTCGGCCTGGCGGACGGCGTGCTGGGCGTTGGGGGCGCAGACCGCGCCGGGTTCGTCGGATGTGACGTCGGGGACGGCGGCGGCGTCCCCGGCCGACCAGGCGTGTTCGGTGCCGTCGATCCGGAGTTCGGCCGTACAGCGCAGCCGCCCCCGGTCGGTGGTGGGCAGGTCGGTGGCGGCGAGGACGGGGGCGGGTTTGACGCCCGCCGTCCAGACGATCGTCCGGGCCGGGAAGCGGCTGCCGTCGCTGAGGACGGCGACCCGGTTCCGGCAGGAGTCGAGCCGGGTCTCCAGGCGTACGTCGATATTGCGGCGGCGCAGCTCGCGGACGGCGTAGCGGCCCATTTCGGCGCCGACCTCGGGGAGGATGCGGTCGCTGGCCTCGACGAGCACCCATTTCAGGTCGTCCGGCTTGATGTTGTGGTAGTAGCGGACGGCGTAGCGGGCCATGTCCTCCAGCTCGCCCAGGGCCTCGACGCCCGCATAGCCGCCGCCGACGAAGACGAAGGTCAGGGCGGCGGAGCGGATCGCGGGGTCGCGGGTGGAGGAGGCGATGTCGAGCTGTTCGATGACATGGTTGCGCAGGCCGATGGCCTCCTCGACGGTCTTGAAGCCGATGCCGTAGTCGGCGAGGCCGGGGACCGGGAGGGTGCGGGAGATCGATCCCGGGGCGATCACCAGGTGGTCGTACGGGATCTCCACCGCGCCGGTGCCCTCCTCGGCGGAGGCGAGGGTGTCGACGGTCGCCGTGCGCTTGGCGTGGGTGACGGCGGTGACCTCGCCGATGAGGATCGAACACCGGTTCAGGACCCGGCGCAGGGGGACGACGACATGGCGGGGCGAGATGGAGCCCGCGGCGGCTTCGGGGAGGAACGGCTGATACGTCATATAGGGGTCCTGGGTGACCACCAGGATCTCGGTCTCGCCCCTGGCCAGCTCGGATCTGAGCTTCTTCTGAAGGTGCAGCGCCGTGTACATCCCGACATAACCGCCGCCGGCGACGAGAACGCGCCTGCCGCGCGCCGGGCCGGTGAAGCGGTTCTTCGGCGGGGTGCCGGGGGTCTCGCCCCGGGAGTTTGCAGCCGTCACCATCCCATGAGGCAACGGGTCCCGTCGTTTGTCCACAGGCCCGGCAAATTGTGTGACCGGAGGTCCGGGACGGCGGGGCGGCGGGCGAATCGCGGGTGCCGGGGAAGGTGCCCAGGTCAGAAGCGGCGGACGGGGTGGTGCGAGGGGGCGCAAACGGGAAGCTTCAGGTCCTTGCTCCGATCGGGGGTCGCTCTGTGCGGAACTACCCCCTTCTGAATTGACCCGGGCTCAACTATGTTCGTACCTCGTCGGGGTACGGGGACTCGGTACGCCGGCTGACCAAGGTGGGGAGGTCTCCGGGGGGAGACACAGACCGGGGGAACACGTATGACCATTCAGGATTCGCACTGGCAGGCCGCCGTCTCACCGACCACTGAGGGGCATGGCGTTCCGGGAGCGCATCTGGGTACCGACGGCAATGGCCGGACGGTACCGGGCGGGGCCGGTCGTTCGGCGCCGCTCCGCGTGGACGCGCAGCGGAATCTCGAGCATGTGCTCAGGGCCGCGCGGGAAGTCTTCGGCGAACTCGGATACGGGGCGCCGATGGAAGATGTGGCGCGACGCGCCAGGGTCGGTGTCGGGACGGTTTACCGGCGCTTTCCCAGTAAGGACGTACTGGTCCGGCGAATAGCCGAGGAGGAGACCTCCCGGCTGACCGAGCAGGCGCGGACGGCGCTGGGGCAGGAGGAGGAGCCGTGGTCGGCCCTCTCCCGGTTCCTGCGGACGTCGGTCGCGTCGGGCGCGGGGCGGCTGTTGCCGCCGCAGGTGCTGCGGGTCCGGGTGGACCCGTCCGACGACGCGGGCGTCTCCGCGGGCGCGGGTGGCACCGGCGTCGACGGAGCCGTCACGGACGGTCGTGACCACACCCGGGTACCGCATCAGCGCGCGGTCGCCGGGGGTCCGGCGGACGGCGGTGGTATCGGTGCGCCCGGGGTTTCCGGTGGCATCGGTGCGGGCGAGGTACGGGTCGTGGAGCAGCGGTCAGCCGCTTCCGGTCCCGCCGCGTCCGGTTACGCCGGGTACGGCGCGGACGACACCGCGACGGCCGATCTGCTGGAAGTCGTAGGCCAGTTGGTCAACCGGGCGCGGGAGGCGGGTGAGCTGCGCGGGGATGTGACCGTCGCGGACGTCCTGCTGGTGATCGCGACGGCGGCGCCCGCACTGCCGGATCCGGCGCAGCATGCGGCGGCTTCGGCCCGGTTGCTCGACATTCTGCTGGAGGGCCTGCGGCCCCGGTGACGGGCCGGTTCGTTCGCCCCGTACATCCCGTACATCTCGCGCGACTTGTGCGACGTGTGCGTCTCGTCGGTCGATGAGGCGGCGTCGCGGCCGGTGCCACCGGTCGCGACGCGGGCGGTGGCCGGCTAGCGGGCGGTGCGTGGGTGCGGGGCGGGCGCGGGCTTCGGTGAGGGGTGAGGTGGTTGAGGGGGTGGTGGAGGGCGCACGGCGCCGTACGGGCCTAAATGGTTGAGCCATACACTAAATATCGGGGGGCTAAGGGCTGTCCCGTAGTCCCCGGTGGACAGCGCACGGCGTCAGATGCGGTGCATCGCAAGGCGGAGGAGTGCTCGCATACTGGATGTATTCGGGCACTCCGACAACGCGGCGAGGTGCCGTAGCTGTCGTCGTGCGCCCACCGGGGACTACGGGACAGCCCTTAGCGCACGGTTTCGACAGAACTCCCCGGATGAGTGGTTGGCTCGGACTGGGGTCCGTAGGCGTCGATGCCGTATGGCACGCTGGCCCGGTGTTCGAGGCTGAGCGTGCTGACGGGAGCGTCCGCGATGAACGAGGGCTTCCTCGATGAGCGGTGACGGGCGGGACGAAGCCCCCGGCGCCGCGGACGACGCGGAGGGCGGCGACACGATGCCCCCTCGGCAGGTACCCGGGCGGTTTCCCGGGCAGAGCGCCGGTCGGGGACACGGACAGGAGCCTTCCGGACAGCTGCCGGGACATCCGCGGGGGCAGGTACCCGGACAGGCGTCCGGTGAGCCGTGGTCCGGCCCGGCCAGGCCCGGCGCTTCCGGGCATTCCGTACCCGCGCAGGGCACGAGTGGTGTCCGGGCCGACGACGCGGAGGATCCGGGCTGGGCGGGCACCGTTCCGGGGGCGGCAGGCGTCCCGGGAGCCACTCGTACGGGTGGTTCCGGAGCGGGGTCGGGTGGTGAGAGCCACGCGGTGCCGCCGCAGCGCGAAGGCGGGGCGCGCGATTCCGTACTGCCGCCGCCCCGGGAGACGCAGCCGTCCGATGCCGAACTGATCGCCCGGATGCGGGGCGGCGACGACGGCGCGTACGAGGAACTGTTCCGGCGGCACTCCGACGCCGTCCGCCGCTACGCCCGGACCTGCTGCCGCGACTCGCACACCGCGGACGATCTGACGGGCGAGGTGTTCGCCCGGACCCTGCAGGCCGTGCGGTCCGGTGCCGGGCCCGAATACGCCGTACGGGCCTATCTGATGACCACGGTCCGGCGGGTGGCCGCGAACTGGATCCAGAGCGCCAAGCGGGAACAGCTCGTCGAGGACTTCGCGCTCTTCGCGGCGGAGGCGGCGCGGAGCGCGGAGGCACCCGCCGCCGAGACCACCGAACTGGGCGCGGACGTCCGGGCCATGCACGAGGCCGAACGGTCGCTCGCGCTCCAGGCGTTCCGGTCGCTGCCGGAGCGCTGGCAGGCCGTGCTCTGGCACACCACCGTCGAGGAGGAGTCGCCGAGCGATGTGGCGCCCCTGTTCGGGCTGACCGCCAACGCGACGGCCGTCCTGGCCAGCCGGGCGCGTGAGGGGCTCAAGCAGGCGTACCTCCAGGCGCATGTCAGCACGGCGCTGACCTCCGGCGGGGACTGCGCCCGCCATGCCGACCGGCTCGGCGCCTACGCCCGCGGCGGGCTGCGGATGCGGGCGGAACGCGGGCTGCGGAAGCATCTGGAGGAGTGCGCCAGGTGCCGGCTCGCGGTGGGCGAGCTGAAGCATGTCAACGCCGGGATCCCGGCGTTGCTGCCGATCGCCGTCATCGGCTGGTTCGCCGCGGGCTACTCCCTCAAGGCGGCGGGTGTCGTCGCCGGGGGCGCGGTGGGAGCCGCCGGGGCGGGTGCCGCGGCCGCGGCGACCGGGACCGGGGCCGGTGCCGCTGGAGGAGCGGGCGCGGCCGGAGCGGCCGGTGGGGCGGGAGGTGCCGGAGGTGCCGCCGGGGGCGCGGCGGCCTCCGAAGGGCTCGGCGCGCCCGCCAAGGCCGGTATCGGGGCGGCCCTCGCGGTCGCCGCGGCGGCGGGCCTGGTGTGGGCCTTCTCGGGGGACTCGAAGCCCGCGAAGCCCGAGGCCAAACCGACGGTCGCCCGGTCCGTGGCACCCGTACCGCCGGATCCCAAGCCGCCGAGGCCGACGCCTCCGCCGGTCGTACCGAAGCCGAAGCCGCCCGCGCCCGAGCCGGTGGTGCGGCCCGCGCCGAAGCCGCCCGCGCCCAAGCCCCGGCCGCCGAGGGCGACACCGGCACCGAAGCCGTCGCCCAAGCCGGTCGTGCCCAAGCCGAAGCCCTCACCGAAGCCGAAGCCCCGGCCCAAGCCCACACCCAAGCCGAAGCCGCCGGCCGCGCCGCGCGAGTACCAGGTGAACCGGCTCCAGTACAGCGTCTTCGGCGACGGCACCGGGCCGGAAGTGCGGGTCGGTGAGAGCAGCTGGCTCTGGCAGCGGTGGGGGCTGCGGATCGGCGGGGAGCGGTACGCGCACGGGGTGACCGTGCGGGCCAGGTCCTCCGTCACGATCGACCTCAACCGGGAGTGCACGTCCTACACGGCGAAGGCGGGCGTCGACGATCTGACGCTGGGCCGGGGGGCGATGCGGTTCTCCGTCTACGCGGACGGGGCGCTGCTGTGGAGCTCGGACGAACTCCGGCGCTCCGACCCGGCGGTCGGGGTACAGGTGTCCCTGGCGGGCCGGAAGACCCTGCGGCTGGTGGTGGAACCGCGGGCGCAACGGGACTCGATGGCGCTGGGGAGCTGGGCGGACTCGAAGGTGCGGTGCCGGTGAATTGAGGGGGGGCGTCTTCGGCAGCGGGGGGATCCCCTGCACCTCCGCTCTCCGGGGCGCCGCCCCGGACTACCCGGGCCGCGCCGGGCGGGCTGATGTCGTGCGCGGTCTGCGGCCCGCCTGTGGCTTGTCGCGCAGTTCCGCCCCCTATGCCTTCGGCAATGGGGGGACCCCCAGCGCCTTGGCCCTCCCGGGCACCGCCGAAAGACTCGGGCCCGCCCGGCCACCTCAGGTTGTTCGCGGTCCGCACCACCACCGTGGCTTGTCGCGCAGTTCCCCGCGCCCCTAAAAGCACTCCCCGGCACCGCCCTTGTGAGAAGAGCACCCTCCGGGACGGGGATAGTGCCACCGTCGAAAGCGGTTCGGGCGCAGGCCCGCGGTGGCTGGGCGCGCAGTTCCCCGCGCGCCTAAATACTCTCCATCGCACCGCCTTTGCGAGAAGCACCCGCCGAGACCGGTTCGGGCGCAGGCCCGCTGTGGCTGGGTGCGCAGTTCCGCGCCCTAGAAGCGCTTCCCCCGTGGCGGGTGGGGGCGGGGGGTGACCAGGCCCGTGTTGAAGGCGAGGATCACCAGGTGGACGCGGTCGCGGGCCGGGAGTTTGGTCAGGAGGCGGCCGACGTGGGCCTTGGCCGTCGCCGGGGTGATGAAGAGTTCCGTCGCGATCTCGGCGTTCGACAGGCCGTGGGCGACCAGTGTCAGGACCTCGCGTTCGCGGTCCGTGATGCCGTTGATCGTGGCCGGGGGTGCCGGGGTTCCGGGGCGGGTCGGGGGGCCGGCCGCGAAGTCCTCGATCAGACGGCGCGTCACGCTCGGTGCGATCAGGGCGTCGCCCGCCGCGACCACCCGGATCGCGGCCAGGATGTCGTCCATGTCCATGTCCTTGACGAGGAAGCCGCTGGCGCCCGAGCGCAGCGCGCCGTAGACGTACTCGTCGTCGTCGAAGGTGGTCAGTACGAGAACCCGGGTGTCCGGTGTGCCCCGGGTGGCGTCGGTGATCAGCCGGGTCGCGTCGATGCCGTTCATGCCCGGCATCCGGATGTCCATGACCACGACATCGGGGCGGAGTTCGGCGGTGAGCCGGACGGCATCGTCGCCGGTACCGGCCTCGCCGACGATCCGCAGGTCGGGGTGGTCGGCGGCGAGGACCCGGAGACCGGCGCGGACCAGTGGCTGATCGTCGACGAGCAGGACGCGTACAGGGTCGGGCGCGTTCATCCGCGCACCTCCAGGGCCGTCGGGGCCGTCGGGACGGGCAGGGTGGCCGCGACCCGGAAGCCGCCGCCTTCGCGGGGGCCCGCGGTGAGGCTGCCGTGGAGGAGGGCGGCCCGCTCCCGCATACCGGTGATGCCGTAGCCGGTGCCGTAACCCGGGCCCGTACTGATACCCGTACCGGTTCCGGTTCCGGCGGGTCCCCGGCCCCGGTCGGTGATCTCGACGGCGAGTTCGCCGGGCCGGTAGTCGAGCACGACCCGGCAGTGGTCGGTGTCCGCGTGGCGCACCACGTTGGTGATCCCCTCCTGGATGATCCGGAAGGCGGCGAGTTCGACGTCCGGCGGCAGTTCGCGGCGGTCGCCGTGCCGGTCGATCCTGACCCGGACGCCGCCGTCGAGGCCGGCCGCCGCCAGCGCGTCGACGTCGGCGAGGCCGGGCGCGGCGGTCAGCGGTACGCCCTCGGGGTCGGCCCGGCGCAGGGCGCCCAGCATCCGGCGGAGCCCGGCGAGGGTGTCGCGGCTGGTGGTCTCGATGACGGCGAGTGCGTTACGGGCCTCGTCCGGCTGGGTCTCGATGACCCGGCGGCCCGTACCGGCCTGGATGGCGATGATGCCGATGCTGTGGGCGACCATGTCGTGGAGTTCGCGGGCGATCCGCAGCCGTTCGGCGGTGACCGCGGCGACCGCCGCCTGCGCCCGTACGGTCTCGATGTGTTCCCGGCGCTGGCCCACCATCCGGCCGGTGGTCCAGGCGAGGGCGAGCAGCAGGCCGAGGAGGAGCACATTGGAGGCGACGACCTCACCGCCGGTCCCCTGCCGGAGGGCGACGGCGGCGGTCTGGACGGCGAGGGTGACGGCCGCGGCGGCGACCGAGACGGCGCGCGGCCGGTTGGCCGCCGCCCAGCCGACGGCGATATCGGTCAGCAGCGCCTGGAGGTAGCCGAACTCGGATACGGCGCCCGCCGACGGGACGACGGCCGGGGCACCGTGGGCGGGGAAGACCGCGTGCGCGGTACGGGTACCGGCCGCCGCCGTCGCGGCGTACGCCCCGGCCAGCATCAGCCCGAGGACGACCTCCGGGCGGCGCCGCAGCAGGGGGACCACGAGCAGGGTGAGGAGGAGGGGCGGCAGCAGCCGTCTGCCGGTCGGTTCGGGCTCGCCGACGGCATAGGCGTACAGCAGTACGGGGTACGCCAGGGCGGCCGTCCAGCTCGCGACCGTCACCGCCGTGGACCAGGGGTGGCGTACGGCCGGACCCGGGGCCGCCGACGGGGCGGGAGCCGGGTCCGGGGGTGGCGGGGAGGTCATGCCCCGGATCATAGGAACGGTCCGGCGGCGGGTCATCGGGCGCCGGGCGTACGCCCACGGGCTACCGTCGCCGCCCCCGGTTGTGGCCCGGGGGCCGATGCCCGGCGGGCCGCCGTCGCGGGAGCGTTGCGGCGTGATCGAAGTCAATGAACTCACCAAGCGGTACGGGAAGAAGACCGCCGTCGACGGACTGAGCTTCACGGTCCGGCCGGGGCGGGTCACCGGGTTCCTCGGCCCCAACGGCGCCGGGAAGTCCACGACTCTGCGGCTCGTCCTCGGTCTGAACGAGCCCACCTCCGGGTCCGTCACCGTCGGCGGACGGCCGTTCCGGTCCAGGCCGCGCGGGCTGCGGTACGCGGGCGGACTGCTCGACGCGCACGACGTCCACGGGGGCCGCAGCGCGCGGGCCCACCTCGCGGCGCTGGCGTACGGCAACGGGCTGCCGCCGCGCCGGGTCGGCGAGGTCCTGGCGGAAGTCGGTCTGGAGCGGGCGGCCCGCCGCCGGGTCGGCGGTTTCTCCCTCGGGATGAAGCAGCGGCTGGGGATCGCCGCCGCGCTCCTCGGAGATCCCCCGGTCCTCCTCTTCGACGAACCGCTGAACGGGCTGGACCCGGACGGGGTGCTGTGGGTGCGGAGCCTGTTCCGGCGGCTCGCGGACGAGGGCCGTACGGTCCTGGTCTCCTCCCATCTGATGCGGGAGATGGAGCAGACCGCCGACGAGCTGGTCGTCATCGGGCGGGGGCGGCTGATCGCGGCGGAGGGGCTGGCGGAGTTCGCGGCGCGCGGGCGGCGGCGGGGCGTCGTGGTCCGTACCGATGATGTGACCGGGCTGACGGCCGCCGTCACCGCCGGGGGCGGGGAGATCGTCCACGAGGGGGGCGGGCGGTGCGCGGTGACCGGGATGGACGCGGGGCGGATCGCGGCGGCGGCGCTGGGCGCCGGTGTGCTGCTCTCCGAGCTGACCCCCGTATCGGCGTCACTGGAGGAGGCGTTCATGGAGATCACCGCTTCGAGCGTCGAGTACGGGGCGGGAGGCGGGCGATGAGCGCCGTACGGGAGCCCGCGGCGGAGGCGGCACAACAGGTGCCGGACAACGAGGCCGAGGCGGCACAAGAGGTGCCGCGGAACGGGGCGGAGGCGGGACGGGGTTACGTCTCCCGGGTCGGCGGCCGGGTCCGGTTCCGGGATCTGCTGCGCGCCGAATGGGTCAAGTACTGGTCCCTGCGTTCGACGTACGCGGTCCTCGGCGTCGGGGCGGCCGTCGCCGTGGGCATCAACGTCAACTCGGCCCGGTCCAATGAGGAGCTGCTCTCCCGGCCGAACACACCGGCGCCCGGCTTGCCGGAGCGGCCGGTGGACAAGCAGTTCCTGTTCGATCCGCTGTCGACGGCGTTCACCTCCCCGGCCTGGCAGATCCTGATGGTCGTGGCGGCGGGTCTGGGCGCGATGGCGCTCACCGGGGAGCACGGCAGCGGGCTGATCCGTACGACCTTCGCGGCGGTGCCCGCGCGGCGGGCGGTGGCGGCGGCGAAGGGCGCGGTCGTGGTGGCCGTGACCTCGGTACTGGGCGCGGTGGTCGCGGGGGTGTCGTTCGGGGTGACGCAGGCGGTGCTGCGTGAGCACGGGGGGCTGTCGATCACGGATCCAGGCGCGTTCCGGGCCGTGGCGGCGTCGGCGCTGCTGATCCCGGTATGTGCCCTGATCGGGCTGGCGACGGGGGCGCTGGTACGGCATTCGGCGGGGAGCGTGGGCGCGGTCGTGGGGCTGCTGGTGCTGGCGCCGGGCCTCTTCAACGGGGAGACGTACCGCTGGGTGAGGGAGATCGGCAATGTGATGCCGGTCAACGCCTGGCAGAAGCTGATCCAGAACCCGGAACGGCATTACGGCACGCCGAAGTACCCGGTGACGGAGACGGAGGCGTGGGTGGCGCTCGGCGCCTGGGCGCTGGTGGCGGCCGTACTGGTGCTGTGGGTGGTGGAGCGGCGGGACGTGTAGCTCCGGCGGGGCGGGCCGGTGGGACGGGGCCGGTGGGCGTCCGGTCAGGAACGGAGGGACTGCCTCCGGGGGACTCCCGTGGAGACCGCCCGCGCCCTCGGGGCCGCCGAACCGGTCCAGCAGGTGCCCCGGCGGGAGAGCAGCCTGCGGAGCCACAGTTCGGTGGAGACCAGATCGGCCAGGCCGTCCAGCTGGGTCGGTTCGCCGTCGGCCGCCGCGCGGAGCGCCTTGCGGACCACCCGGGCCTCGATCAGGCCCGCGTCGGCGAGGAGGGGGGCGTCGAAGAGGGCGATCAGGGTGGGGAGCGCGGCCCGCAGCCCCCGGTGGGCGGTGGCGGCGGGCGGGGCGAGGGGCGGGGTGCCCCAGCCGTCGGGCAGATCGTGTACCCCGGCGCCCGCGAGCACCGTACGGAGGATGTCGGCCCGCGCCCCGGGCCGTACCCGCAGGGCCTCGGGCAGATCGCGGCAGGCGCGGACGACCTGGTTGTCGAGGAAGGGGGCGTGCAGCCGCTGGCTCCGTACCTCCGCGGCCTGTTCGAGGATCCGCTGGTCGAAGGCGTGCCGGGCGAGGGCGGCCCGGGCCCTGGCCTCGCCGGGGCGCTGGACGGTGACGGGCCGGGTGGCGATC
Organism: Streptomyces sp. NPDC020875; assembly: GCF_040641415.1. Classification (NCBI taxonomy): domain Bacteria; kingdom Bacillati; phylum Actinomycetota; class Actinomycetes; order Kitasatosporales; family Streptomycetaceae; genus Streptomyces; species Streptomyces sp. NPDC020875. The sequence goes on from NZ_JBFADP010000075.1 coordinate 15,109, forward strand.
CCGGTGAGGCGTACGGCGACCTCCGCGAGGGCCTCGCCGGTGAGCCAGCGGGCGGCCGGTCCCGGCCGGGACCAGGTGAGGGCGGCCAGGGACGCGTCGAGGGGGCCGAATCCGGGGGCCCGTTCGCCCCGGTTGGCGGCGAGCAGGACGTCGGCGGCGGTTTCGAGGCCGGCCCGGTACGGCGTACGGGCGAGGCGGCGCGCGGCCCGGTAGACGGTGAGGGGGACCATCAGCGACTGCGGCGACGGGCCTTCGGCGCGGGCCAGTGCGGTCACGGGGCGCAGCAGATGGCGTCGTCTTCGGTCGATGAGGAGGTCGGCGAGGCGGGCGGGGTGCGCGTCAAGTACTTGTCGGGCGCCCGTGCCGGTGATGTGGTCGGCGCTGCCGGAGGCGAGCCGGACGCGGTGGCGTTCGGCGGTGACCAGGCAGGGGGCCGGTTCGTCGGTGAGGGGTCCGTTGTCGAGCTGGGCGTACGGCAGCCCTTCGGGGCCGGCGGCGACCACGACATGGTGCAGCCGGGGGTCGGCGGCGATGGCCCGGGCGCGTTCGAGTTCGGGTTCGAGGCCGGGCTCGGTGAGGTCGTTGAAGGTGGTGGCGAGGAGGCGTTCACCGGCGGCGGTCGCGCCGTGGCCGGTGATGGTGCCGGGGCGGCCGGGGAGTCCGGCCGCGAGCAGGGCGAGGGTGGCGGAGGCGCTGCCTCCGGAGAGGTCGGCGCCGATGCCGGGGGCGGGCGCGCCGCGCCGGGCGCGCCGGTCGGCGGGGCCCATGCCGGGGACGGGCCCGGGGTCGGGGGGCGCCGTCTCGGGGGCGTGGCGGGGGGCGGTGAGCCGGGCCCGTACGGCGTCGACGAGTGCGTCCCGGACCCCGTCGACGGCCTGGTCGGCGGCCATTTGGGGGCCGGAGACGGCGAGCGAGGCGACGGGTTCGTAGCCGGTGATCTCGCGGGAGCCCTCGCGGAGGATCAGGGCGTGGCCGGGCGGGATGCGTTTGACCCCGTCGTACGGGGTGGCGTCGCGGAGCGCCTCGGGGGTCTCGGGGCAGGCCAGGAGGGCGGCGAGATAGCCGATGTCGAGCTGGGCCTCGATCAGGTCGGCGAGGGGGAGGGCGGCGGTGGCGTAGGCGGTGCCGTCGGCCCAGGGGGTGTGGAAGACGGGCCGGGCGCCCGCGAGATCGCCGATGACGGTGATCCGGCGGCCGGCCCGGACGACGACGGTGTAGCTGCCGGGCCAGGCGGTGAGATGGCGCAGCGCGCCGCCGCGCGCGGAGAGGAGTCCGGCCCTGAGTTCGGCGTCGGTGGCGGCACAGCAGCCGAGGACGGCCATCTGGGTGAAGTCGTCGGCGGAGACGACGCGTACCTCGTCGGGGCGCCAGTCGCCGACGGCCCACAGGGGATCGGGGTCGCCCCAGAGCAGTTGGGAGCCGACGGGGTGGACCGTACGGCCCTCGTCGGCGGCGCCGACGGCTCCGGCCGTTCCGAAGTTCGCGGCGATACTGCTCCAGCCCACCAACCACCGCATCGCCGACTTCGCCTCCACAGGCTGTGGACAACCGGGCCGGGGCCCGGGCCGTTCGGGAACATGCTGCCACGAAGGAGACGCGGGGGACCGGCGGCGGGTCGCACGCGCAAAAAGTGAAAGCGCCGCCGCCCGACCTGTTTTGGTGGTCCGTCACGGGCGCGGGGAAATATCACGCCACTCGCAAATGGGGAGGAAAACCGCGAGAAGGACAGTCGATTTTCGGCCATTCTCATCAAATCTCCGGACCCCCGGAACGGGTACGGAGAGCTGCCGGACCGGTGGCGGTCAGTCCACTTCCGGGCCGTTCTCCACAGGTTCTCCACCGGCGCACGCCCGCGCGCGGCGGTCTCGCACCCGTCCCGGAGGACGGTTCGCGCGGGGTCGCGCGGGGGTCGTACCGGGTCCGGGGGCCGCTCGGCGGCGGCCCGGACTCCCCCGGCCGACGGACACGGGGCGTGCTCCGGGTCGCTTCCGGACCTGCGGTTCATGGTGCCGGGCGGCTGCCGGACGGCGGACACCGGGGTCCCCGAGGCGGTCGGCCGGGCCCGCCGGGCGGGGCCTCGGAGGGGCCGCGAAAGGGCGTCCGAGGGGTGCCGGGAGGCCGTCGATTCGGCGCGTACGGCCCTCCGCGCCCGGATACGACAGTCCGGGAGGCGCCATACGCCTCCCGGACCGTCCGCCGCCCGCGGGGATTGAAGGCGGCGGTGTCCCCCAGCCCGCTGGTTCCAGTACGCAGCGGGCCGACCCACGCGACTCTCATGGAAACCCGGGGCGGAAGACCGGGCCAGAGCGCACGGGCGGGCGCACGGCCACACACCCGGAGCACACCCGGGACCGGTCCGGCCGGGGCCCGGCCGGGCGCCCCGGGGTCCCGGGATCCGCCCCGGCCACCGGGGACGACGGGGGCACGGCGGGGCACCGTGCACCGCGGACGCGACCCCGGCCGGGCGCGGACGGGGGTACGGCGGGGTGCGCGCCGTGCGACCGCGGGCGTCCGGGCCCGCCGCCGCGCCGGCCGACCGGGTCCCGGGGCCGGGCCCCCGACCGGGGCGGGAGCGGGGCGCGGGGCGCCGGGCCCGCGTACGGGCGGACCACCACGGCTCAGGACGGGCGGCGAGCCGAGGTTGGGCCGGGGGGCGGCGGACGACGGATGCGGGGTGGACGGATGGCGGACGCACAGCGGTCCGGTGGCGGGTCCGCGCCACCCGTGGCGCGTTACCGTGCGTCCCCGGCACGCCCGGCGGGGTTCGCTCACACGCACAACAATCTCGCCATCCGGAACACCGCCCCTTAACGGTCGGGATGCGGCGAACTACGCTGGGTTTTACTGATGTTCTGAACCGATGGGCATATTCCGGAGGGCTCGGCCAGACGGTTTTGCAGCCGGGGCCGGGGCGCGGTGGCAGCCGCGCGCCGGGTCGGCCTTCGGGGTGGGGTGTCGGTACGAAAGCCGGGCGCGGGGCAGCGTCGCGGCGGCCGTCGGTGTGTCGAGGGGTGGGGCGCATGTCCAGGGAGCAACGCGGGCCGAACGAAAAGCTCGGGACGGTTCTCGCCCTCGCGGGAATCAGCAACGCGGGGCTCGCCAGGAGGGTCAACGACCTCGGAGCGCAACGGGGCCTGACGCTCCGTTACGACAAGACGTCGGTGGCACGGTGGGTCTCCAAGGGCATGGTCCCGCAGGGCGCGGCACCGCATCTGATCGCCGCCGCCATCGGCGCCAAACTCGGCCGTCCCGTACCGCTGCACGAGATCGGGCTCGCCGACGCCGATCCGGCGCCCGAGGTCGGCCTGGCCTTCCCCCGCGACGTCCAGCAGGCGGTGAAGTCCGCCACCGATCTGTACCGGCTCGACCTGGCCGGACGGCGGGCCGGCAGTGGGGGGATCTGGCAGTCCCTGGCCGGATCCTTCTCCGTCAGCGCCTACGCCACCCCGGCGTCACGGTGGCTGATAACCCCTGCCGACCCGTCCGTGGAGCGCCCGCCGCCGCCCTGCGCGACGCCCGGGGCCATGGGGTTCCCCGAGGACGAAGAAGCCGGTGGGGGCGGCGGGGCCGAGCGTTCCACGGGCGGTCCGGCGCGCACCACGGCGCACGCGCCCGCGCATTCCGGTCCGGGCGCCGACCCGTCGTCTTCGGCCACCCCGGGAGCCGGATCACCGGGCGCGGGCGGCCCCCGTCAGCATGATTCCGGCCAGCCCGCCGGTGACGATCCCCGGGTGGGCCACAGCGATGTCGCCAAGCTGCGCGAGGCCGCCGAGGACGCCCGCCGCTGGGACTCCAAATACGGTGGCGGCGACTGGCGTTCCTCGATGGTCCCCGAGTGCCTGCGGGTCGACGCCGCGCCTCTGCTGCTGGGCTCGTACTCCGACGAGGTCGGCCGGGCCCTCTTCGGCGCGACCGCCGAACTGACCCGGCTGGCCGGGTGGATGGCCTTCGACACCGGCCAGCAGGAGGCCGCCCAGCGCTACTACATCCAGGCGCTGCGGCTGGCCCGGGCGGCGGCCGACGTACCGCTGGGCGGCTACGTACTGGCATCGATGTCGCTCCAGTCCATCTACCGGGGCTTCGCCGACGAGGGCGTCGATCTCGCCCAGGCCGCGCTGGAGCGGAACCGGGGGCTCGCGACGGCGCGCACCATGAGCTTCTTCCGGCTCGTGGAGGCGCGGGCGCACGCCAAGGCGAACGACGCGGCGGCGGCGGGCGCGGCCCTGAAGGCCGCCGAGAGCTGGCTGGAACGGTCCCGCGACGGCGACCCCGACCCCTCCTGGCTGGGCTTCTATACCTATGACCGGTTCGCGGCGGACGCCGCCGAGGCGTACCGCGACCTCCGGCTCCCCCGGCAGGTGCGGCGGTTCACCGAGAAGGCGCTCTCCCAGCCGACGGACGAGTTCGTCCGGTCGCACGGGCTGCGGCTGGTGGTCGGCGCCTTCGCCGAGCTGGAGTCGGGCAATCTGGACGCGGCCTGCGCGGCGGGCGTCCGGGCGGTGGAGGTCGCGGGCCGGATCTCCTCCGTACGGACCACGGAGTACGTCCGGGACCTGCTGCACAAGCTGGAGCCGTACGGGGACGAGCCCCGGGTGGCGGAGCTACGGGAGAGGGCCCGGCCGCTGCTGATGGCACCGGCGTAGGGCGCACCGGACGCACGCGTCCGCCGGTCCTCCGGCCACCGGTCCTCCGGTCCTGCGGTCCGTGCGAGACCACTCGGTCCGCGCCCGGAGGCACGAGTTCCGGTCGCGGTGGCGACGACGTTGTCAGTGGCGGGGTGCAGTATCGGGGTGGGACGTACGGCGGCCGGGGACAGCCGCCGGAGAGGCGGTGGCCTGAGCCGTGGCGGCGAGGAGCGCGGACAGCACGGGACGAACGGAGAGAGCGGAGAGAACGGGGCGAGAGCGGCGAGCGGGGCGGACGGCGGAAGCGACGGGGCCCGCACGGGCACGACGAGCGGGGCAAGTGAGGCGGCCGGGACGATCGGGCGGAGCGGAGCGGGCGGAGGTGGAGCGATGACGGGCACCGGGCGGCGGACCGTGCACGGCTTCGACTGCGATGTGCTGGTCGTCGGCGGCGGCATCGTCGGCCTCTCGACGGCGTACGCGCTGACCCGCTCGGCCCCCGGGACCCGGGTGGTGGTGCTGGAGCGGGAACCGGCTCCGGCCCGCCATCAGACGGGCCGCAACAGCGGGGTGATCCACAGCGGGATCTACTACCGGCCCGGCTCCCTCAAGGCGCGGTACGCGGTCTCGGGAGCGGCCGAGATGGTCAAGTTCTGCGCCGAACACGATCTGCCCCACCGGGTGACGGGCAAGCTGATCGTGGCCACCCGTCGCGACGAGCTGCCCCGGCTGCACGCCCTGGTCCAGCGCGGCCGGGAGAACGGGATACCGGTCCGGGAGCTGGGCCCCGCGCAGATCACGGAGTACGAACCCGGGGTCCGCGGGGTGGCCGCGATCCGTGTCGGGACGACGGGGGTGTGCGACTTCGGCGCCGTGGCGCGGAAGCTCGCGGACCTGGCGGTCGCGGCCGGGGCCGAGGTGCGCTGCGGCGAGGAGGTCGTCGCGGTGGACCGCCGCCCCTGGGGTGCCGCGGTCCGCACGGCCGCCGGGACGGTGCTGCGGGCCCATGTACTGGTCAACTGTGCCGGGCTGCGGAGCGACACGGTGGCCCGGCTCACCGGCGACGACCCGGGGGCGCGGATCGTCCCCTTCCGCGGGGAGTACTACGAACTCATGGATCCGTCCCTGGTCAGGGGGCTGGTCTATCCCGTACCGGACCCGGCGTTCCCCTTCCTGGGGGTCCATCTGACCCGGGGGATCGACGGCTCCGTCCATGTCGGGCCGAACGCGGTCCCGGCGCTCGCCCGCGAGGGCTACGACTGGGGCGTGATCCGTCCGGCCGAGCTGGCGGCCACCCTGACCTGGCCCGGTAGCCGGCGGCTCGCCCGCCGCCACTGGCGGTACGGGGCGGGGGAGCTGCGCCGCTCGATGTCGAAGGAGGCGTTCACGGCGGAGGTCCGCAGGCTGCTCCCGGCGGTCACCTCCGACGTCCTGCGCCGGACCGACGCGGGCGTCCGTGCCCAGGCGGTCCTCAGGGACGGCACGCTCGTCGACGATTTCCTGATCCGGGAGAGCCGTCAGGCGGTCCATGTGGTGAACGCGCCGTCCCCGGCGGCGACGGCGTCCCTCCCGATCGGCCGCGAGGTGGCCCGCCGGGTCAGGGCGATGCTGTAGCCGCACCGCTCGCGCTCCGCCGGGGCGCGGCGGGCGGGCCGGGCCGTGGGCAGGCGGGCCGGGGGGTGGGCGGGGCGCCGTAGAATTGGCTCATTGTGTCGACATCGCGCCCCCACACCCCCGAGACCCCCGAAGGCCCCGAGCGGCTCACACCCGCCGAGCCCTCGGACGCCGAGCACACCCCTTCGTCCGCGGAGGCCGCGCCGACCGCGACGGACGGTTCCGCCGGGGCCGGGGCGCGGCGGCGCCGTGACGAGCCGAGGTTCCCGGGCGGCCCCGCCGCCGATCCCGCCGGATCGCACCACGAGCGCCGGATCCGGAGCTTCCAGCCCCGGCGGAGCCGGGTGACCACCGGGCAGGGCGACGCGCTGCGCCGGCTCTGGCCGGTCTGGGGCCTCGACATCGACGGCCGGGAGGTACTCGATCTCGGCGCGATGTTCGACGGGCTGCCCGTCGTCCTGGAGATCGGCTTCGGGATGGGCGAGGCGACCGCGCGGATGGCCGCCGCCGACCCCGGGACCGGCATCCTGGCCGTGGACGTCCACACCCCCGGGCAGGGCAATCTCCTCGGTCTCGCCGAGCGGAACGGGCTGACCAACGTCCGGGTGGCCAACGGTGACGCGATCATCCTGCTGCGGGAGCAGCTGGCGCCCGCCGCGCTCGACGGGATGCGGGTGTACTTCCCCGACCCGTGGCCGAAGAAGCGGCACCACAAGCGGCGGCTGATCCAGCCCGAGTTCCTGACGCTGGCCGCGCGGGTCCTGAAGCCCGGGGCCGTACTGCACTGCGCGACGGACTGGGAGCCGTACGCGGAACAGATGCTGGAGGTGCTCTCCGCGCACCCCGATTTCGAGAACACCGCCGAGGACGGCGGCTTCGCGCCGAGGCCCGGCTTCCGGCCCCGTACCCGGTTCGAGGGACAGGGGCTGGACAAGGGCCACGTCGTCCGGGACCTCCTCTTCCGCCGGGTCTGACCGCACGCCCCGGCGGTACGGACCCGAGCGCCCCGGACCCGGATCGTCCCCTGCGGCAGCGGCACCCGGCATGGACCGGGACCGGTCCGGGCGGAGGAGTACGAGCGGAGGTGTCCGGCGCCGAGGCCCTTCAAAAGGCCGCGACCGGGGCGATTCGCGGTGGCATATCGCGTGAACCGGCCAGGGATCACACCGCCCCGTCGCCGGTTGTCACCGGGGATCGTTAATGTCGACGGGTGTCCGAGCCGTCCGCATCCCGTCCCGTACCGCGTCCCTCGCCCCTTGAGGCCGGGGCGCACCCACCCGATCCGGAACGCACCGGGGTGCGCGGGCCCCGGCCCGTACCACCGGACGGCGCGCCCATCCCGCCCCGGTCCCACCCCCACCACCGGCCGAATCCCGCCACCGACACCACCGGTATCACCGACACCACCGGGCCCGTCGGCACATCCAGCACCACCAGCGATACCAGCACCACCGGCGCCACCGGTCCGATGGGCCCCGGCGGACCCGCCGTGCCCGCGTACGACGCCCGGCCGGTCTTCGACGCCATGCCGGAGCGCTCCCGCTGGCGCTACAAGCCGCGGGTCGCCCGGATCTGGCGCAGCAAGGCGATCCGGGCCGGGATCCTGATCCTGCTGCTGGCCCTGTGCGCGCTGGTGATCCTGGCGATAGTCCGGGAGCAGACCGGTTCCCAGGGCTTCCTGGTCGGCCTCGGTCTCGCCACCCTGCCCGTACCGCTCCTGCTGACGGCCTTCCGCTGGCTGGGCCGGGTCGAGCCCCGGCCCTGGCGGAACCTCGCCTTCGCCTTCGCCTGGGGCGCGTTCGGCGCGGCACTGGTCTCGATCCTGGCCAACACCTTCGCGATCCAGTGGATCGCCACCGCCACCGCGGATCCGACGAGCGCCGACAATCTGGGCGCGACCCTGGTCGCCCCGGTGGTCGAGGAGACCGCCAAGGCCGCCGCGCTCTTCCTGCTCTTCTTCTTCCGGCGGCGGCACTTCACCGGTCTGGTCGACGGTGTGGTGTTCGCCGGTTTCACCGCGACCGGTTTCGCCTTCACCGAGAACATCCTCTATCTCGGCACAGCCTTCGACGAGGAGCAGTCGGCGGGCGGCTCGGGTATCGCGTCGGCGGCGGCGACGTTCTTCGTACGGGTCGTCATGTCGCCGTTCGCGCATCCCCTCTTCACCGTGCTCGCCGGTCTCGGGCTGGGCTTCGCGGCGATGGCCGCGCGACGGCAGCGGCTGCGCCGGTTCGCCCTGCCCGTGCTGGGGCTGCTGCTGTCGATGGCGATGCACGCGCTCTGGAACGGTTCGGCGTCCTACCTCGGCCCGTTCGGCTTCTACCTGGTCTACGGGATGTTCATGGTCCCGGCCTTCGCGCTGCTGACCTGGCTGACGATCTGGTCCCGGCAGCGGGAGCTGCGGACGATCTCGGTCGCGCTGCCGCCGTATGCCGCGGCGGGCTGGCTGGCGCCCGCCGAACCCGCCGCGCTGTCCTCGATGCGGGCCAGGTCCGAGGCCCGGTCCTTCGCCCGCCGGGCCGGGGGGCCGACCGCCGCGCACGCGGTGTCGGAGTACGTACGGTTCGCGACGTCACTGGCCTTTCTGCGCGACCGGGCGTCGCGCGGGGCCGCCGACCCCGACTTCGTGGCGCGGGAGCAGGAGTTGCTGCACCACATGTGGAACCGGAAGGCGGTGGCCGGACCGGCGCTCACCTACGGCGCCCGGGCGGCGGGCGCGGTGCGGGTGCCGCCGCCGTACCGCGACTACGAGGGGTACAACCCGTATCGCGTCTGACTAGTACGACTCATGTGACTCGTACGGCGTCCCGCAGCAGCCCAATGCGAGCCGTACGGCAGCCGGCCCGAAACCGGCCCCGGACATGCGGAACCGGCAGCTCCGACGTCGGGGGGTGATGCGTCGGAACTGCCGGTGGTCCACGAGAAGTCGCGAGGCCGCGGGGGTGTGCCTAGACGGGCACGCCCTTGCTGCGCAGCCAGGCCAGGGGGTCGATCACCGAGCCGCCGGGCGTCCTGACCTCCATGTGGAGGTGGTCGCCGGTGACATTGCCGGTGGCGCCGACCCGGCCGATCATGTCGCCCGCGGCGACCTTCTGGCCGACGCTGACGGTGATCGACGACTGGTGGGCGTACATCACCTCGGTGCCGTCGTTCAGCTCCAGGATGGTCTGCAGGCCGTACGCGCCCGCCATGCCGGCGGACTTGATGGTGCCCGCGCCGACGGCCTTGGTCGGGGTGCCCGCCGAGGCGGCGAAGTCGACACCGGTGTGCTGGCCGGAGGACCACATCGAGCCGGACTGGCCGTAGGTCGAGGTGATCCGGTAGTTGGAGGTGGGAGCGGAGTAGCTCTTCGCCAGCTTGGCGAGCCGCTCGGCCTCCGCCTTCTTCTTGGCTTCCTCGGCGGCCTTCTTCTTCGCCTCGTCCGCCTTCTTCTTGGCGTCGGTGGCGGCCTGCTTCGCGTCCTCGGCGGCCTGTTCGGCGGCGGCCTTCTCGGCGGCGGCGCGGCGCTCCGCGTCGGCGGTGGCCTGCTGCTGCTCGGCCTGCTGGAGGATCCGGGAGCGCAGGGCGTCACCGGCGGCCGCGTCGGCCTCCTCTGCCTGGGCACCGGGGGCTCCCATGGTGGCGAGGCCGACCGGGGCGGGGCCCTCGTCGTCGCCGCCGAGCCCGTCGGGCAGGGAGATGGTGATCGGGGCCTTGTCCTGCGCGGTGGCGATGCCGCCCGCGCCGACGGCGGCGATGACACCGACACCGAGGACGGTGGAGCTGCGGGCGAAGGCCCGGCGCTGCTGCCGCAGTACGCGGTGCTTGCCGCGGCTGGCGCCGATCGTCTCGGCGCTGGGGTTCCACTCGTCGGTGGAACGCTCGGGACCGCCGTCCTCACGGAAGCCGGAGTGGGAATACCCGGGCCCGGCGGGGGCTTGCGGGGCAGGGGTGTTGGACGCCACTGAGGCGTACTCCTTTCCTTCCTTCTCGCCTACCGGGTTAGCTGACGGGTTCGGAGCAGGAAGGTCTCCTACGCGTGACTCCGCAGGCTGCGGAGGCACCCGATTCACCCCAAGAAGTGGTTCCCCGGTTCCCTTACGGGATTCGGCGCGTGAGCACGGAGCCGCCCTGACGGCGGCTGGGACGACCGCGCTGCGTTATCGAACGTTAATAGACACCGGGAATGTTTTCCAAGCTGTTCCTGATGATCGTTAAACCCACCCGGTGGATCAACCGGGACAGAAGCTCGCCAAATCGGGCGAGCCGACTCGCGAAACGGGCACCTGACGCCCCGTCGGCACGCCCACGGCCGCTGATGGACCGTCAATCGATATATGCAGAGCGACGACTCAATTACTCTCGGTAGAAAAACGGGCCGTGCAATGGCACATAGGCACCGAGGCCCGGCGAAGGGTTGGTCAAGTCTTTATCCAAGAGCCCGGAGCGCCGTCTGTTCCGGCGCCGGACGGACCGTTCGCCGGGCTTCGGCCACCGGGCCGGAAGCCGCCGTACGGGATCCGGCCACCGCCCTCCGCACGCCGTTCGCCGCCCTCCGCGATCCGGCTACCGGGCTCACCGTTGGTCAGCCGCCGCGCCCCGGAGGCCGGTCGTCGTCCGCGGGGTCGGGAGCCGCGCCGGCGGCGGCCGGGGTCCCGGTGACCGCGAGCAGCGCCATGTCGTCCGTGGATCCGCCGCCCGTGTGCCGCCGTACGTCGTCGACGAGCGCGTCCAGCAGCTCGCCCGGCCCCGGGAACACCCGGCCCCCGAGCCGCTCCCCAGGGTCGTAGAAGGCCCCCGCCGGGTTCCGCGCCTCGGAGAGTCCGTCGGTGTAGAGCAGCAGGGTCGAGCCGTCCGGCATCGGATGCGTCTCGGTCCGCCCCGGCCACTCCCCCAGCTCCCGCATGCCCAGTGGCAGGGCCGCGTCGTCCGGCGGCAGGAACCGGGCCCGGCCGTCGCCCCGCAGCAGCAGCGGATCGGGGTGCCCCCGGTTGAGCAGCCGTACGATCCCGGCCCCGTAGGGGATCTCCGCGATCACGGCGGTCGCGAAGCCCTCGAAGTGGGCCGTGTTCTCCTCGGTGTCGCCGCCCCTGCGCAGCCCCTCCCGGACCAGGGCCTGTTCCAGCCGGTCGGCGACCTCCTCCAGCGTCGGCTCCCGTTCGGCCGCCTCGCGGAAGGCGCCGATCAGCACGGCCACGGCCTCCACCGCGCCCAGGCCCTTGCCCCGGACGTCGCCCACCACCAGCCGCACCCCGTGCCGGGTCTCCTGGACGGCGAAGAGGTCGCCGCCGATGAAGGCGTCGGCGAGGGCTGCCTCGTACCGGGCGGCGACCCGCAGCCCGCCGATCTCCTCGGCGGGGGTGGGCAGCACGGCGCGCTGCGCGGTCTCGGCGATCACCCGGGCGGAGGCGAGCTGCTCCTGGCTCCGGGTGATGACCCGGTTGATGAAGAGGGCCAGCGCCGAGACGGTGATCACGGTGGTCAGCTCGGTATACGCCTGGGTCTCGTCGAGCAGGCTGTTGTAGAAGTCGAGGATCAGCTCGGTCAGTACGGCGAAGATCCCGGTCGCCAGGGTGACGGAGAAGGAGAAGAAGGGCGCGGCGAGCAGCGGGGCGGCCGTGAACATCGGGGCCGCGGTGAACTTCGACGGGGTCGCGAGGTCGAAGACCACACCCGCGATGATCATCAGCGACGGCAGCATCCGGGCGAGTCGCCGGGCGCCACCGGACAGGTTCGGTTGTTCTTCCTCCGCCACGGATGTTCTCCTCCCCCCTCAGCGTCCCGGCGGGACGGGCGGAGGGCGACCCGCGGAGGGCCGGACGGGGGACGGCGCGCGGAACGGCGTACGGGACGGCGTACGGAACCCCGGGGCGGTGCGGCCGGGTACGACAACGGCCCGGTGTTCCTGTTACGGAACACCGGGCCGTGTCTTCAGTAGCGGGGACAGGATTTGAACCTGCGACCTCTGGGTTATGAGCCCAGCGAGCTACCGAGCTGCTCCACCCCGCGTCGGTGAACCCAACTCTACGCCATCCGGAGCACCGCCGACGACCATTTCCGCCCCCGCGGCCCCATCGGTTTCAAAAATCCCGCCGATCCCGCCCCGGACCGGCGGGATCGGCGCTCCGGCGCCGTGGATCCCGCCGGTCCCCCAAGCCTCCCCGGGCCCCGGGGCCTGGGCCCCGGGCCCCAGGCCCCCCGGTCCCCGCGCCCGCCTCAGTCGGTGAGATTCCGGTCCGCGTAGATCCGCATCGCGTCCCGGACGAAGACGGCCGTCCCCTCCCCGTACTTGTCGTAGTTCTTCCCGAACCTCGGGTCCGTCGCGAACATCTCGCCGAGCCCGGCGAAGTGGCTCCTCGACGGGGGCCGGACCGCCGACTGCCAGGCGTACATCCGCCCGGTGATCTCCTGCGCCCGCTCGTCGCCGGGCTCCGCGCCCTCCCGCCGGGCCCGCCCGTAGTGCCGGGCGATCGTCTCGTGCTCCAGCAGCCGGGCCCGCCGCTCGTCCTCGCCGAGCGCCGACCACCACCGCCGGCCGTCGCGCCAGGCGTCGGCGCCCCAGCGTTCGGTGACCTCCTTCTCGTACCGCTTGTCGTCGAAGCCGTCGAGCACGTCCTCGGCCATCACTTCTTCCCCTCGTTCGGTCTTCAGCAGAGTCGTCCGCACCGAGGCGATCCGGCGGGCGAGCCGGTCCCGCTCCAGCTCCAGCAGCTCCAGATGGGCCCGGAGCGCGGCGGCCGGATCGCGCTGCCCCGCCAGGACCCCGGCGATCGCGGGCAGCCCGAGCCCCAGCTCGCGCAGGAGCAGGATCCGCTGGAGGCTGATCAGCTCGTCCGGGCCGTAGTAGCGGTAGCCGTTCGACCCGATCCGGCGGGGCTCCAGCAGTCCGATGTCCGCGTAGTGCCGCAGGGTGCGGCTGGTCGTCCCGGCGCGCCGGGCGACCTCCTGGATCGACCACTCCATGACCTGAACGGTAGAAGTTGACGTTACGTAAAGGTCAAGCCCGGCATCAGCCGACGATTCGGGCGGCCCGGCGGCGGAGGTAGTCGGCCTCCGGCCCGCTGAGGGTGGCCTCGGCGGCCCGTTCGTACGCCGCCCTGGCCTCGGCCGGCCGTCCGGCCTCCTCCAGCAGATGGGCCCGGACGGCGTCGAGCCGGTGGTGGCCCGGCAGCCGGTCCGCCAGCCGGTCGGCCTCCGCGAGCCCGGCCTCGGGTCCGCGGACCCGGGCGACGGCGACGGTCCGCCCCAGCTCGGCCATGGGTTCGGGGGCGATCGCGACCAGCAGGTCGTACAGGGCGAGGATCTGCGGCCAGTCGGTCTCCTCGGGCCGCCCGGCCTCGTCGTGCAGGGCGGCGACGGCGGCCTGGAGCTGGTAGACCCCGGCCGGGCCCTGGCCCAGCGCCTCCTCGACCAGGGCCGTGCCCTCGGCGATGGCGGTACGGTCCCAGCGCGTCCGGTCCTGCTCGTCCAGCGGGATCAGCTCGCCGTCCGGGCCGCTGCGGGCCGGGCCGCGCGCCTCGGTGAGCAGCATCAGCGCCAGCAGTCCGGTGACGGCGCCCTCGCGGGGCAGCAGCAGCCGGACCCGGCGGGTCAGCCGGATCGCCTCCCGGGCCAGGTCGGCGCGGTGGAGCCGGTCGCCGGACGAGGCCGTGTACCCCTCGTTGAAGATCAGATACAGCACTTCGAGTACGACGGCGAGCCGCTTGTCGCGGTCACCGGGGCCGGGCGGGACGAACGGCACGCCCCGCACCTTCTGCTTCGCCCGGCTGATCCGCTGGGCCATCGTCGCCTCGGGCACCAGATGGGCGCGGGCGATCTCGGCGGTGGTCAGCCCGCCGACGGCCCGCAGGGTGAGGGCGATCTGCGCGGCGGGCGCCAGCCCGGGATGGCAGCAGAGGAAGAGCAGGGTGAGGGTGTCGTCGTCGGAGGGGGCGCGGTCCTCACCGGGCGCGGGGGCGGTGTGGTCGTCGCGGGGCGCGAGGTTCGCGGCGGTCTCCTCCCGGCGGCGGCGCGCCTCGTCGGCGCGGAGCAGATCGACGAGGCGGCGGGCAGCGACCCTGATGAGCCAGCCCCGGGGGTTGGCGGGGACGCCTTCGGCGGGCCACTGGCGGGCGGCGGCGATCAGGGCCTCCTGGACGGAGTCCTCGGCCTGGTCGAAGTGCCCGTAGCGGCGGACGAGCGCGCCGAGGACCTGCGGCGCGTGCAGCCGCAGCAACTCTTCGACTACGACTACGACTACGCCGACTCCGCTGACTCCACCGCCTGTGCCGCCCGTGCCGCCGTCGGCGGGGGCATCGGTCGCGGTATCGGCCTCGGCCTCGGTATCGGGGTTCGTACGGCTACGGCTCATGCCGCAGTACGTATCACGGGTCCGCCGAAGCGGTGCGAGGCGGACCGCCGGGCGGGGGCCGTACGGGGCCGGGGGCGTGGGGGCCGTACAGGGGCTCGGGCACGGGGCCCGGATGCGGCCGTACGGCGGGCACGGCCCGGGATCCCCGGCGGCGTCACCGGCCCGTGGTCTCTCGCAGACCACCGGCCCGGGGCTCGGCGGACACCGGAGTTCATCGGTGTCCCCGCCGCCCCGGGCTCCCGGCCTGCTCCGGTCCGGGTGTGGGTCCGGGTGTGGCGTCCGGGGTCAGGACTCCGGCGGCGCCTCCTGGATGGGCTGGATGATGATCGGCGAGGGCGTGGAGCCCTCGGGGATCGGACACGCGACGACCCGGGCGGCGATCTCGGTCACCCGGTCGAGACTGGCGCAGTCCAGCACCCAGTACCCGGCGAGGACTTCCTTGGTCTCGCTGTACGGCCCGTCGGTGATGACCGGCTTGCCGCCCGGACCCGACAGGACGTAACGGGTGCGGGCGGGCTCGGCCAGTCCGTTGCCGTCGACCAGTTCACCGGTCTCGGCGAGATCGTCGTTGATGGCGCCCATGTGCGCGAACATCGCGGCGATGTCGGCCTCGCTCCACGCCGGGTTGCCCGGGGAGGGCTTGCCCGCCATGGCGTCGTACGCGGCCTGGGTGCCCTGAATCTGTACCAGGTACTTCATGGTCCACTCCTCGTTCGTCCGGCTTCGTCCGGAGCTGTCCGGACTCGTTCGGTTCCCTCGGCCGCCGGGGTCTCCCGGGGCCACCGCCCTCGTGGGCGGCTTTCACAGGGGACGTCGGAGCCGATGACGGGTTCTCGACACCGCTCGGCGAGATTCTCCGGAATTTTTTTCCGGGATTCTCTCCGGACGGCCGGCGAGGGGTGGGCCGGGGGTCCGCGGGCCGTACGGAACGGGCCGGGACCGCAGCCGTCCGGACTACTGGATCGCGCCCGCGACCTGCGCGACCGGGTCGATCAGCGGGGCGAGGTGGTTGGGCACCTCCATCAGCTGGTTGAGCTGGTTCAGCTCGTTGATGCCGCCCTGGAGGGACGCCACCCCGTCGGTCAGGGACTGCACCCCTTCCGGAGCGGGGGCGCCCGCGGCGTGTCCGTTCGCCGAAGCGGCGGAAACGGACAGGGCGGAGGCACCGGCGGCGAGGGCGACGGCGGTGAGGATGCGCTGCGTCTTGGTCATGCCGGGACAACGCACCCGCGCCGGGACGGGTCACGGGCATGGGCCCCGGGTGCCCTCGCCCCTCGGTGCAGAAACGTTTCTACGGTGAACGGATTACGTCATCCGCACCAGTTCACCGGTTCATAGCACCGCGCGGGGGTGAACTACGCGTACCCAAGTTG
The DNA here is from genome assembly GCF_040641415.1 of Streptomyces sp. NPDC020875. NCBI lineage: Bacteria > Bacillati > Actinomycetota > Actinomycetes > Kitasatosporales > Streptomycetaceae > Streptomyces > Streptomyces sp. NPDC020875. Next base: position 31,050 of record NZ_JBFADP010000075.1, read on the forward strand.
ACATGGTTATCAGCCTGAAGCGCGCCGTGTCGGCCGCCGCCCTCGTTCTCGTACCACTCGCCCTCACCACGCCCGCGACGGCCGCCACCCCGGCCGAAGCCGCGCCCCCCGCCGGAGCCGGGACGCCTGCCGTGGCATCGCCCGCCGGAGACCGGGCCGCCGCCGCTCCGCAGACCGTGCCGATCCTGCTCGCGGTCAACCGGCTCTCCGTACGGACCGAGGACCGTACGGGCTACGAGCGCAGCAAGTTCAAGCACTGGAACTCCGGTCTCAAGCCCGACGGCTGCAACACCCGGAACGAG
>NZ_JBFADP010000076.1:0-29178 GCF_040641415.1 Streptomyces sp. NPDC020875
CCCGATCGGGCGTGCGGGGCGATCTTAACGCGCGGGCCGGGGCCGGGGACACCCGCTTTTCGCGGTGTTCCCGGCCCCGGCTCGTGAGCGGCGGGGCCTGCGGCCCGGCGGGTTCCGCGTGATGTCGCGGCGGCCGGGGCAGGGACCGGGCGGGGGTGCGGCCCGGCCCTGTCCGGTCAGTACGGGCCGAAGACGTTGTCGATGGAGCCGTAGCGGTCGGCCGCGTAGTTGGCGGCGGCGACGATGTTGGCGACCGGGTGGAACGGGTCGTTGGGGGTACCCGCCACCCAGTAGGCGCGGAACGTCGGGTCGATCACCTGGAGCAGCCCCTTCGAGGGCGTTCCGTTGATCGCGTTGATGTCCCAGTTGTTGATGGCCAGCGGGTTGCCGCTGGACTCGCGCATGATGTTGCGGTGCAGCCCCTCGTACGTTCCGGGGATGCCGTTCAGCCGCATGACGTCGAGCGACTCCAGGATCCAGCCGTTGAGGTTGTTCGGATACGAGACGGCGGCGGCCTGCGGGGCGGGAGCGGCGGCGGCCGGGGCGGCGGTCGCGGTACCGGGGACGAGGGCGAGCGTGACGGCCAGGGTGCCCGCGGCCGTGAGCCCACCGGCCCAGGCCCGACGGGTCGCGGACCGGCCAAGGCGCGGCTGCGTACGGAAAACGGACATGCTGAGGTAACCCTTCAGATGGGAGCACCGCACACGGGGACGGGAGCCGTAAACGACTCCGGTGGCGGCGTGGAGGGATTCTTAGCGTTGGCGGGGAGATCTGACAACGCCGGGCTGCTAACCCGGATAGTGGATCTCAGTCGGGCCCGCGGACGCTCTCCCGCCCTTCGCCGGGGGCCGGAACCGCGGGACCACCACTAAGGACCTTCGTATGTGATGTGCGTCCCACGGCGGAATATCCGGGCGACATGCGAAATATTCCGCTAGATGTCCGGAATGCACTTCGGGGCCGCGAACCGCTTTCCCCGATCCGAGCATTACGGGCGGACAAAAGGGGCACAAGCCATCAGAGCTAGAGATATCCACTGATATCCGGAAAAAGGGCGTCGGCTCGGCGGTGCCGGATCTCTCACGGTCACCCGGCGCTCGCCACGGGCCCGGACACTTCCGGCCCGGCGCGTCGCCCGCCTCGTCGCACATCCGGACGAGGATCGGCCGAGGGACCTACCCCCGTAAGGCCCCTCGACCGCAATCACGCCCCGGCGGGCGGCTGTTGAGGCCCGGACGGCGTATGCGTGATCGTGGACATACAAAGGGTTGCGCCCGGAGATTGCAAGCGACAAGGTATGCACTGTCCGCAGATTGCGGAGACTGCCGGAGAGGGGTGTCCGTCCGTGGCACGGGAGCGTTCCGGCCGGACCCTCGCACATCTCGTGCTGGCCACCCGGCTCAGGATCCTGCGCGAGGCGGCGGGGCTCTCCCGGGAGGCGGCGGCCGAGGCGCTCGGCGCCCATCCCGCCACGGTCCGCCGGATCGAGCAGGCCCAGACATCTCTCGATCCCGGGCAGGTCAGAACCCTGTTGACGGCGTACGGCTCGGCTCCCGCCGAGGTCGAGGAGACCCTCGGAAAGCTGACCGCGGCCAACCGGCCCGGCTGGTGGCATCCCTGGCGGGCCGTCATGGAACCCTGGCAGTTCGATCTGATGAGTGTGGAGTCGGCGGCCAGCATCGTCCGCAGCTGGGACCCCGTCCTCGTACCGGCCCTGCTGCGTACCCCGGCCTACGCCCGCGCCCTCGACGACGTACTCCGCCCCGATCTGTCACCCGCCGAACGGGAGCGCCGCGCCGAACTCCTCGCCGAGCGCCGCGAGCGGCTGCGCGAGCGGCGGACCCGGGTCTGGGCGCTGATGTCCGCGGCGGGGCTGCGGACCGTCGTCGGCGGCCGTGAGGTGATGGCCGAGCAGATCGACGCCCTGCGGGCCGCCGCCGAGCAGTCGTACGTGACGCTCCAGATCCACCCCGTCGACAGCCCGCCGCACGCCCTGACGGGCATCCCCGCCCTCACCTTCTTCCGGGTCGACGTGCCGGGGATACCCGACCACGTGGTCCGGGAGGGCGGACTCGCCGGAGCCGCCGACGTCTGGGACGCCGACACCACCGTGACGGCGTACCGGCGGCTCCTCGACTACTCCTGCGCCACCGCGCTCCATCCCGATATGTCGAAAGAGGCCCTGGAATGACCGAACCCACCGAACTTCCCCCCAGGATCGACAAGTCCGTCGCCCACAGCGCCCGGGTCTGGAACTACTGGCTCGGCGGAAAGGACTGGTTCGACGCCGACAAGTCCGCGGGGGACGCCTACCGCGCCAAGTACCCGCTGATCGAGCCGTTCGCGCAGGAGTCCCGCGGCTTCCTGGTCCGTACGGTGAGCTGGCTGGCCCGGGAGGCCGGGGTCCGGCAGTTCCTCGACGTGGGCGCCGGACTGCCGACCGCCAACAACACCCATGAGGTGGCCCAGCGGATCGCGCCCGAGTCCCGGGTGGTCTATGTCGACCACGACCCGCTGGTGCTGCTGCACGTCCACGCGATGGGCGAGAGCACCAACGAGGGCGCCATGGATTACGTCCTCGCGGATATGCGGGACACCGACGCCGTACTGGCGGGGGCCGCCCGGACACTCGACCTCGACGAGCCCGTCGCCCTGGTCATCAATGACGTACTGGGGCACATCGTGGAGTGGCCCGACGCGCTCGGCCTGGTCCGCAGGCTGGTGGATCGGCTGCCTTCGGGGAGCTATCTCTCCCTCAGCCACTCCACCGCGTCCGACGAGGAGCACCGCGCGGTGCAGGAGGAGTACAACACCTCCGGGGCCATCCCCTACATCTTCCGCGGGCCGGAGGTCACCCGGGCTTTCTTCGACGGCCTCGACCTGGTCGAACCCGGCTTCGTGTGCTGGCCGGACTGGCGGCCCGACGCCACCACCGGACGGCTGACCGAGCGCGCCGGGTGGGGCGGCGTGGCCCGGATCCGGTGACCGCGAGAGGCTCGGGCCGGGCGCGGCCCGTATCCGCGCCCGGCCCTCGGCCGGTCGACCCCCGGGACCATCTGGCGGTACGGCGGCTCACCCATGCCGCGACCCACTCGGCGGCGCTGCTGATCGCCGAGGCGGCGGTACTGGCCGAGGGCTGGGTCGTCCTGGTGGACCCGGTGGCGGGTCCCGTGCACAGCGCGCCGCCGGGCGCCGGGCCCTCGGGGGCGCGCGCCGCGGCCTCCCCTCAGGCGTACCCGCAGCTGACCGTCCATCATGTCGCGGGCGGGGTACTGGTCCTCGGGCCCGGCCGGGCGACGTCACCGGAGCGGGCGGCCCTGATCGCCCGGACCACCGCGGATCTACTGCGGGTACGGGCCCGGCGGGCGGACGAGACCAGCCGGGCCGAGCAGCGGCTGCACACCGCGATCCTCCGGCTGCTGCTGGCCGGGGAGCACCGGCTCGCCGTCGATGTACTCGGCGGCACCACCGCCACCCACGCCACGGTGTACCGGCTCACGGGGCACGCCGCGCCGGTCGCCCATCAGGCGCTCTGGCGGGCGGCCCGGCCGGGCACGGCGGACCCCCGGGTCCTGATCTGTCTGGAGCGGGGCGAACTGGTGGTACTCGCCCTCCACGACGGCGGTACCGAACTCGCGGGCCGCCACCCCGCCCATCCGCTGATCGCCGGGGTCGCGGAGCGGCACCGGCTGACGGGCGCCTCGGCGGCACCCGTCCCCCTCGACATGGTCCCGGCGGCCTGGCCGGAGGCCGGGTCCCCGGTACCGGGACCGGCCGGGGACCGGCTGGGTTCCGCCGTCGGCCTGGGGGCGGGCGAACTCCTCCGGGTGATCCCCGCCGACCGGCTCGCCGCCTGGGCCTCGGCGGTTCTCGGGCCGCTCGGCCACGAACGGCGCCGGATCCTGGAGTGCAGGCTGCGGACCGGTTCGGCACTGGCGGCGGCGGGGGCGCTCGGGCTGTCGGAGGGCACGGTACGGTCCCGGCTGCGGGCGGTCGGCACGCTGCTGGCGGTCGACCTCGACGATCCGACCGTACAGGCCCGGCTGCTGCTGGCGCTGCGCGCCCCGGCCGGGTCCCCGCCGGTACCCGGGGCCGGTCCGGTGGCCGCGCCCGGCGTGCCGTCGCGGCCCGCCGTGCCCACGGCGCTGCTCACCCCGGACGAGGCCCGGCGCTGGGCCGCCGACGTCCTGGAACCGCTCGACACCCGGCTGCGGATAGCGCTCCGGCAGTGGCTGCTGCACCGGGGCAGGACCGCGCCCGCCGCCGCGGCGCTCGGGGTGCACCGCAGCACCCTGACGGCCTGGCTGACGGAGTGCGGCGGGCTGCTCGGGGTGGATCTGTCGTCCGCGACGGTACGGTCCGAACTCCATCTGGCGCTGGAGACGGCGGCGGGTCCCGGCGACGACGCGTCGGCGCTCCCGCGCCGGGGCGGGCGGACCTATCGCGCTCCGCGCCTCTGAAGCGCCGCGCCGCTGCGCGGGGGCGGGACGGCGCGTCCCGTGCCGGAGCCGCGTATGTCCGGCACCGTTTCGCGGGAGCGGGACGGTGCGTCCCCCGGCCGTCCGCCCACGACGGCTCGCCGCGACCGGGCGCGCGGGAGAGCGCGAGAGCGACCGGCCACGGGCCGCGGTGGACGGGCGGTCGGAGGACGCACCGCTCCCGTGTCGCCGCGGCCCGTACGCCGCGCCCCCGCTGACCGCGCCGGAGGCGGACCGGTGGGAAATCGGTGGGGAATCGATACTGCTTGCGCCGGGAGAGTGCTCGTTCGGGGCGCGGGGTCTCGGCTCGGGGCCTATCGGGGATGTCCACGGTCCCGAACACCCCACACCCCACACCCGGGAGGAATCCATGACCGGCCGCGCGCCCCTCGTAGCCCTGCTCTCCGCCGCGACCCTCGCGCTCACCGTGACCGCCGCCGCGCCACCGCCCCAGGAACAACCGGGTGAGGGCGGGCCACAGCTCCAGGTGCCGCTCGATCACAACGGCTTCATGGGGCCGATCGTGACGGTCCCGGCCAAGGGCACCGTCGACACGTTCGTGCCCTGCCCCTCGGGGACCGTGCCCAGTGGCGGCGGGGGCGGGGTGACGGGACAGGGTTCCTTCATCTCCAGTTCCTCGCCGTCCGGCAACGGCTGGGCCCTCAAGGCCAGCAACATCACCGACACCCCCAAGCAGGCCGCCGCCTACGCGGTCTGTACCGCGGCCACCCACACCCGGGTGGCGGGGTCCCGGGTCACCGTCCAGGGCGCCGGAAACGTGACGGCCTTCGCCGACTGCCCCTCCGGCTGGCGGCCGTCCGGCGGCGGTTTCGTCACCAACGAGCCGTTCCTCTCCGCCAGCCGGATGGATGTCGACACCAACGGCCGCTGGCGGGTCGACCTGGCCAACAACGACGGTCTGCCGCACAGCGCGAGCGCGTTCGTCGTCTGTACCACCGTCCCCGTGACGATCCGGCAGACCAGCATCGTGCTCCAGTCCGGCGAGCAGAACCATGTCACCGCGGTCTGCCTGCCCGGCCAGCGGATCACCGGCGGCGGCGCGCACGCCCCGAACTCCGGTACCGGGGTGCCGCCGCAGCCCGGGGTGGCCATCAACACCAACCGGGGGCTGCCCGAGCCCACCGGCTGGGGTGTCCACGCCAAGAACCACACGGACCGGCCCCAGGAACTGTTCATCCAGGCGTACTGCACCACGTCCTGACCCACCGGCCCCGACCCGCGGATCGGGCAGCACCCACCGGTCCCGATCCGCGGTCCGGGCACCTCCGCGCGCCCCCTCCCCCGCCGGGAGGGGGCGCCCGCGCGTGCGGTCAGCGCTCGGCGGGCCGGCCCGCCAGCGCGTCGGCGGAGACGAAGCGGTAGTCGCGGGCCAGCAGCCCCTCGATCACCCCGGGCAGCGCCTGGACGCTCTGCCTCCGGTCGCCGCCGCCGTCGTGCATCAGGATCACGGAGCCCGGCCGGACGTGTTCGAGCACCGTACTCGTGATCTTCTCCGGCCCGGGTCTCGCCCAGTCCCAGGAGTCGACGTCCCAGAGCGCGAGGGCCGGGCCGCCCGCGAGGAGTTCGGCGAGCGATTCGGGGGTGCGGCAGCCGTACGGGGGCCGGAAGACCGTCGGGACGAAACCCACGGCCCGTTCGACGGCGTCGCTGGTCCGGTCGAGCTGAATCCGGAACTGGCGGGCCGTCAGATCCGGCAGGAACGGATGCGACCAGGTGTGGTTGCCCAGGCTGTGCCCGGCGTCGACGATCCGTCGCACCTCGTCGGGGAGGGCGGCGACATGGAGCCCGACGCAGAAGAACGTGGCGGACACCCCGTAGCGGGCCAGGATCGCCAGTACCTCCCCGGTGAGAACGGGGTCCGGGCCGTCGTCGAAGGTCAGGGCGATCTCCCGGCGGTCGCGCGGGCCGTGCCGGAAGCAGCGGCCCCGCCGGGTGAGTTCGGCCTCGGCACCGGCGCCGCGCCGGATCCCGTCGTGGTAGTCGTCGTCGCGGCCGGTCTGCCCGCCGCCCTCGGCGGTCAGCGGCGACAGGGACATCAGGTCGCGGCGGGCCCGTTCGGCGAGGGTCCGGGCCGGTACGGAGCCGAATTCGGGCCGGTCGGGGAGCACCCAGGGGTCGGCGCGGCGGACGTCGAGCCCGGCGGCCGTCAGCGTGCCGTCGACCAGTCCGTTGGTGCTGTCCACGACGACGGCGCACGGCTCGGCCGAGTGCCGGACGATCCGCTCCAGCCAGGACGTCAGTTCGGGCACCCGGTCGGCGCTCCAGCGCGTGGGGGCGAGGGCGCGTACCCCCGCGTCGTCGACGATCTCCACGTCATAGCCTTCGGCGGACCAGGCGATTCCCGCGTACAGCATGGTGGGTCCCTTCCTTCTCGCTCGCCCGGGCGCGTCGGAGCGCCCGGGTGGGGGCCGGATGGTGGGCGGGGTCGGGCCGGGGCCGGGCCGCCGGGGCCGTCCCACCGAGATCGTCGGCGGCTACGGCGGATACAGCGGGTACGGCGAATACGGCACGGGCGCCGCGGCGGACCGGCGGGGCGCCCGGTGTCCGAAAAGGGACGGGGCGCCGGGACGTGGCCGCCTCGGTCACCGGCTCCGCCCGGGGATGGTGCGGGTGATCCGGAAAACCTGCTCCGACGAGGGGTTATCCGGTTGTCCAGTGGTGGAGGAGGCCCGGTTCACGGGACCGATCCCCACCGATTTCCACGAACTCTCCATCATTGCGACACAAGTACGACAGTGGCGCGCTATCCTTCGCCGTACTCGCCAATGGTCCAGACCATACCCAAGGGCGACAACCGCGCGCTATGCCCATGACCGTCTCCGTGTGACCGTACCTGTCGGATCATCTCCTGTGCAGGTCAAAGCAGTTGGAGGGCATCATCAACGCACCGCCCGCTCCGCTCACCGTCCCCGATCTGCTGGACGCACGGGCCGCGAAACAGCCCGAAGGGCCCGCGATCCAGGTCCTCGGCGGTGCCTCGCTCAGCTACGGTTCCTGGCGCGATCGGGCCGTTCGGGCCGCCCGGGGGCTCACGGACGCCGGGATCCGGCCCGGGGACCTGGTGGCACTGCGCTTCACCGGCGAGGAGTGGGACCGGTACGCGGTGGCGTTCCTCGCCCTCCACTACGCGGGGGCCGCCGGACTGCCGCTGCGCGCGGACACGACCGGCCCGGAGGCGGCCCGGCTGGCCGGGCTCTGCGGGGCCGTAGCCGTTCTGCGCGGCGGCGAACTCCCGCCGCTGCCGGGCCCCTTGGCCGGGGCGGACCATCTGCTGGCGGCGGTGGAGGCGATCGCCGGTCCCGGGCCGGACGAACCGCCGTACCGGGCGGCGCCCGGGGACCGCGCCCAGGTCGTCGGCACCTCCGGCACCACCGGTGACCCCAAGGGCGTCATCGCCTCGCACGCCAATCTCACGGCCGGGCTGCGTCTGGCGCCCCGGCCGCGACCGTACGCCCATTCAAGGCACGCCCTGCACGCCTTCCCGATCGGCACCAATGCGGGCCAGATGATGATCATGACCGCCCTCACCGGGGCGCCCGCGGTCGTCGCGCTCCCCCGGTTCGACGCCGACGAGTTCGGCCGGGCGGTGGCGGACCTGGCCGCGGGCACGGTCTTCGTGGTGCCGTCGATGGCGATCGAGCTGCTGAACTCGGGGGTGTTACGGCACCACGACTTCTCGTCCGTACGGCTGTTCAGCTGCTCGGCCGCCGCGCTGCCGGGTCCGGTGGCGCTGGCCCTGACCGAGGCGCTGCCGGGGACCGCCGTGGTCAATGTCTACACCTCCGCCGAGTCGTCGCCCGCCCAGGTGTCGATGATGGTCGACCCGGCGCGGCCTGGCTCGGTGGGCCGTCCGGCCGACCCGGGCGAGCTGCGGATCCTCGGCCCGGACGGTGCTCCCGTACCGCCCGGGGGCACCGGTGAGGTGTGGCTGCGCCAGCTCGGCCCCCGGCGCGGCTATGCCGGCGACGACACCGCGTCGGCCCGGGTGTTCCGGGACGGCTGGGTCCGGATGGGGGATCTGGGGCGGCTGGACGCCGAGGGCTTCCTCCATCTCGTGGACCGCGAGAGCGATGTCATCAAGTCCGGGGCGCTGAAGGTCTCCACCCTGCGAATCGAGGAGGTGCTGTACGAGTATCCGGAGGTCGCGGAAGCTGCGGCGCTCGGGGTACCGCACCCGGTGATGGGGTCGGTGCCGGTGGCCGTGGTGGTCCCCGCCGCCGACGGCCTCGACCCGGACGCGCTCCGGCTCTTCCTCTCCACCCGGCTGGCGCGGGCCGAGTTGCCGGTCCGGATCCTGCTCGCGGACGAACTGCCGCTCAACGCCTCCGGAAAGGTGGTCAAGCACCGGCTGCGCGCGCTCTTCGACGCCACGGACCCGGCCACCGGGGGTACCGCGGCGGTGTCCGCCGGGGCGGGGCCGGCGCCGGGGACCGCGACCGAGGTGCGGCTGGCCGCGATCTGGTACGAGGTGCTGGGCCGCCCGGTGCGGTCGGTGACGGACGAGTTCTTCGCCCTGGGCGGCGACTCCTTCCGGGCCGTCCAGCTCGCCGCCGCGGTCTCGGAGCGGTTCGGGGTGGAGACCGGGGCCGCCGTCGTCTTCGGCCGGCCGTCGCTGCGGGCCCAGGCGGCCTGGCTGGACGGAGCCGCGACCGCCGCGACCGTCCCGGCGGACAACGGGGGCGACCCCGGCGACCCGGCGGGGGCCGATGCGGTGATCCCCGCGTTCCCGCGCGCCCTGCGGGCCCTGCCGCACGAGGTGCCGCTCACCTCGCAGCAGGAGAACTTCCTCGACTGGATGGCCGGGGAGGCCGGGCGGGACGTCGGCGCCGTGACCGCGCAGTTCCGGGTCGCGGACCGGCTGGACGCCGGGGCGCTGGGCCGGGCCGTGACCGAGCTGGTACGGCGCCATCCGGCGCTGCGGACCAGGTTCGTCCCCGCCCCGGGCTCCGTACCGGGCCTGGCGCGTACCGTCCTCGACCCGGAGCCCCGGACCCGGATCACCCTGCGGGACGCGCCGGGCGCGTCAGACGACGAGGTCGACGCGCTGCTGATCGAGGAGCGGGACCGGCTGACCGATCTGGCCGTCGATCCGACGGTCCGGCTGCTGGTGGTGAGCCGCGCCCCCGACGACCACATCGTGCTGCTGGCGGTCCATCACATGGTCGCCGACGGCTGGTCCGTCGGTGTGCTCCTGCACGAACTGGGGCTCGCCTACGACGCGGTACGCCGGGGCCGGGCCCCCGGACTGCCCGAGCAGCCGATGCCGTACCCGGAGCTGGTGCGGTGGATGAACGAGCGGTGGCCCGCCGGGCGGCGGCACTTCGCCGCGGCACTGGCCGGGGCGCCCGCGGCCGTCGACCCGTTCCCCGGGCGGCGTGCCGTCGACCGGGTGCACACCGTCGCCCGGCCGTTCACTGTCGGCGCCGACCCGGCCGGACGGCTGCGCAAGCGGGCGGCGGAGCTGGGGGTGACCCCGTTCATGGCCGTCGCCGCCCTGTGGAGCGGGCTGCTGGCGGCCCGCTCGGGACGGACCGATCTGGTCCTGATGACCCCCGTACCGGGCCGGACCCGGCCGGAGGCGCAGCGGACCGTGGGCTGTCTGGTGCAGTCCCTGCTGCTGCGGGTGGACTGCTCCGGCGGGCCCGGCTTCGCCGAGCTGGCCGAGCGGGTCCGGCGGGCGTCGACCGCGGCACTGGACCATCAGCTGTATCCGTACGCCGAGTTCACCCCGGCGGTGACCTTCCCGGCCTGGCTGCGGTACGAGAACTGGGCGGCCGACGCCCATCTCCCCGGGCTGGCCTGCGAACCGTGGACCCTGCCGCGCGGTACGACGGTGCCGTGGCCGCTGCCCGGCGGCGATCTCGGAGTGCCCGAGCTGACGGTGGTCGAGCAGCCGGACGGCGAGCTGAGCTGCTTCGTCCAGTACAACGCCCTGGCCTTCGACGAATCCCTGATCGACGCCCTGGCGGCCGAGTTCACGGCCGCGCTGACCGACGCGGGCGCGTAACACCCGAACCGCCACGACAGACCACGGGAGCCTCCGGGTTCCCGACCGCACCCGGCCGACGGCGTCCGGGGGTCCGGCAACGGCGCCGGACCCGGGCGGGCCGGACCCGCACCCGTACGCCCGGGCGCATACCCCCCGCGCCCGTCCGGCGGACCCCTGAATCCGGCCTGCCCCGACCCGTGAACAGTGCACCCGCCCGCCTTCTTCGGGGCGGTTTATCAGCCTTTTTCACACCCTGACCGTCCGTGGGTCTCCCCAGCCCCATTCACACCTCTCCCTCCCTTCCGTCTCTCCCGTCTCTCTCGTGTTCTTCCGACCGACCGACTCACCACGACCGACCAACCTGAGGAACCCCCCGTGACCAGCTTTCCCGTCGGACCCGCGCCCCACGGCCTCTGGGTCTCCGAGCGACTCGCCCCGCTCGGCGCCGTCAACCATCTGCCGTTCGCCGTCCGCTTCGAGGGCGATCCCGACCTCCCGGCGCTCACCTCGGCCGTCGCCGATCTCACCGCCCGTCATCCGGCTCTCTCCCTGACGGTCCGCGAGGAGGACGGCATACCCGTCTTCGCCCCGGGTCCGAGACCCGGCCTGGCGATACGGGCATGCGCACCGGACCTGCTGGCCGGGGAACTGCTCGCCGCGAGCGCCGCGCCGTTCGACCCGGCGGCCGGACCGCTGGTCCGGTTCACCCTGTTCACGACCGGCCAGGGGCGGGCGACCCTGCACGGGGTCGCGCACCATCTCGTCTTCGACGGCGCCTCCACCGATGTCCTGCTGGCCGACCTCGCCGCCGCGTACGCCCACCGCGCCGGTCACGGCCCCGCCCCCGAACCGCTCCCGGCCCCGGACGGCGCGCCCACCGGCCCCGGCCCGGCGGCCGTCGCCGCCGCCGTCGCCCACTGGGCGGACCGCCCGATGCCGGGACCCGCCGTCGCCCTCCCCGGTCTGGCGCCCGGAGCCGACCAGAGCGGCACCGGACCGGGCGCCGTGACGGGCTTCGAGCTCGACCCGGCGCTCCGGGACGGGCTGACCCGGACCGCGGGCGAACTGGGCGTCACCGTCTTCGAACTGGTCCTGGCAGCCGTGCACACCCTGCTCACCCGGTACGGCAACGAGCACCCGGCGACCGCCGTCGGGCTCGGGACCCGCTCCCCCGGCGACGTCCACCGGATCGGGATGTACGCCAATGAGTTGCCGGTGGTGACGTCCCCCGACCCGGCCGCCCCGTTCGACGCGTTCGCCCGGACCGTCCGTACGGCGCTGCGCGACTGCTATCCGCACCGGGCGGTTCCGCTGGCCCGCGCCGTCCCGGGGCTTCCACCCGGGGTGACGGCCGCGCCGGTGACGGTCACCTACCGCCGCCGGACCGGGCCCGTCGCCTTTCCGGGGCTCGGTACCTCCGTCGACTGGGTGCTCTTCCCCGGGACGGCCAGGGGCGCGCTCCGGATCCATCTGCTGGACGGCCCGGACCGGCTGGAGGTGCGGCTGATGCACCGTACGGAGGTGCTGTCCCCAGCCTCCGCCGAACGGATCGGGGACCATCTGCGCGCCCTGCTCGCCGCCGTCGTCGCGGCCCCCGGGACCCCGCTGGCCGAGCTGTCGTTCCTCGGCGCGGCGGAGTCGGAGCCGCTGCGCGGGCCCGAGCCCGCGGCCGACGCGGCCGGGGCCGCCCTGCCCGCTCTGCTGGCCGCCGCGTTCGCCGCGCATCACGACCGGCCGGCCCTGACCGACGGCGAGCGGACCATCGGCTACGGCGAACTGGGCGCGGCCGTCACGCGGCTGGCGCGGCGGTTGACGGCCGCCGGGGTCGGCCCGGGGACGGTGGTCGCGGTCTGCGCCGAGCGGTCCGCCGAGGCGGTGGCCGCGCTGCTCGCCGTGGGGCTGGCCGGGGGCGCCTATCTGCCGGTCGATCCGGCCTATCCGGCGGAGCGGGTGGCGTTCGTGCTGGCCGACGCGGGCGCGCCGGTCGTCCTGGCGCAGCGGCGCACCGAGGACCGGGTGGCGGGGCCGGGCCGGATCCTGCTGCTGGACGACGTCTTCGCCGAGCCGACCGGGTCCGGGACGACCGCCTCGGCCGAACCGGTGTTTCCGGTGGCGGGTCCGGACGATCTCGCCTATCTGATCTACACCTCGGGTTCCACCGGCCGCCCCAAGGGCGTGGAGGTGCCGCACGGCGCCCTGGCCCATCTGCTGCTGGCCTTCCGGGACCTGCTGGGCTCCGGGCCCGCCGATGTCTGGCTGGCCGTCACATCGCTCTCGTTCGACATCTCCGCCCTGGAGTTGCTGCTGCCGCTGGTCACCGGCGGCCGGGTGGTGATCGCCGCAGAGCCGGAGACCCGGGACGGCCGGGCGCTGACGGCTCTCGCGGAGCGGTACGGGGTGACCCATCTCCAGGCCACTCCGTCGGGCTGGCGGCTGCTGCTGGACGCCGGGTTCACCGCCCCCGCCCTGACCGCCCTCTGCGGCGGCGAGGCACTGCCCCTGCCGCTGGCCCGGCGGCTGCGGGAGCGCGTGGGACGGCTGTGGAACGTCTACGGGCCCACCGAGACCACGATCTGGTCCACCGCCGCCGAAGTCCCCGCCGACGCCGGCCGGGTGACCGTCGGCCGTCCGATCGCGGGCACCACGGCCCTCGTCCTCGATCCCGGTGGACGGCCCGTACCGCACGGCACCACCGGTGAACTGGCGCTCGGCGGCGCGGGCCTGGCCCGCGGCTACCGGGCTCGGCCCGAGCTGACCGCCGACCGATTCCGGGTCGATCCGCGGACCGGCGACCGCTACTACCGCACCGGCGATCTGGCCCGGGTCGGCCCCGGCGGCGTACTGGAGTGCCTGGGCCGGATCGACGACCAGGTCAAGCTGCGGGGCCACCGGATCGAGCTGGGCGAGATCGAGGCCCGGGCCCTGGAGCACCCGGCGGTCGCCGCGGCGGCGGCCGCGGTCCGCGGGGACGCCGACGCCCCCGGCGGGCAGTCGCTCGCCCTCTATCCGGTGTGGCGGGCCGGGGTACCCGAGCCGTCACCGGCCGAACTACGGGCGTTTCTCGCCCTGACCCTGCCGGAGGTCATGGTCCCCGGAGCCGTCCGGCCGCTGGCCGGGCTGCCGTTGACGCCCAACGGCAAGACGGACCGGCGGGCCCTGCCCGAACCCGTACGGGATGACGTACCCGACGGCCCGCCGGACACCCCGGGCGGCGAAGGCGAGCCGTGGGACGAGCTGACCGAGGAGGTCGCGGGCATCTGGTGCGAGGTGATGGGACTGCCGTCCGTGGGGCTCCACGACGATCTGTTCGACCTGGGCGCGCACTCGCTGACGATCACTCAGGTCGCGGCCCGGATCAGGGACCGGATGGGGGCCGACGTCCCGCTCACGGTGTTCTACGACGACCCGACGGTGGCCGCCGTGGCCGACGCCGTCACCGTCGAACTCCTCGCCGGGGAGGTGTGATGGAACGCGAGACCACAGCACCCGCGCCGGTCCGCGCGCCGCGCCGTGCCCTCACCGCCGAGCAGCGCGCCCTGCTGGCCCGGCGGCTGCGGGAGCGGCCCGCCGCCGCCCGGGCCGCGACGGTGCCCCCGCGCCCGGACGGGACACCGGTTCCCCTCTCCCTGGCCCAGGAGCGGCTCTGGTTCGTGGAGCAGCTGACCCCGGGCACGGCCGCGTACGTCCTGCCGCTGGCGGAACGGCTCACCGGTCCGCTGCTCCCCGCCCTGCTGGCCCGGGCGTTGCGGCTGGTCACAGTCCGCCACGAGCAGCTGCGCGCCTCGTTCCCGGCCGGTGAGGACGGGATGCCCCTGGTCCGGATCGCGCCCGCCGACGGTTTCAGCGTGCCGTGGCGGACGGTGGACCTGGCGGACGTCCCGGCCGGGCGCCGGGAGGACGCGGCCCGTACGGCGGTGGAGGAGGAGGTCGCCCGGCCTTTCGACATCGCGGCCGGGCCGCTGATCCGCGTCCTGCTGCTGCGGCTGGCCGACGACGACCACGTCCTGGTGGTCTGTCAGCACCATCTGACCGGCGACGGCTGGTCGACCGGGGTACTGCTCGACGAACTCCTCACCGGCTACGACACCCTGGCGGCCGGGGAGCGGCCCGAGCCGCCGGTGACACCGGCGCTCCCGGCGCTTCCGGTGACGTACGGCGACTACGCGCACTGGCAGCGGGCCCGGCAGGAGCTGCCGGGCGCCGAGGCCGGGCTGCGGTACTGGTGCGCGGCGATGGCGGGGGTGCCGCCGCTGGAGCTGCCCACGGACCGGCCCCGGCCCGCCGTACCGGGCCCCGGCGGTGCCACCCACTCCTTCCGGCTGGATCCGGCGGCCCACGAGGCGGCCAAGGCTCTCGCCCGGGAGCGGGGCGCCACGCTCTACATGACCCTGCTCGCCGCCTTCCAGGTGGTGCTGGCCCGCTGGTCGGGGCGGACCGACTTCGCGGTGGGCACCCCGTTCGCGGGCCGTCCGGCACAGGAGACGGAGGGCCTGGTCGGGCTGTTCAGTACGGTGCTGCCGATCCGGGCCGATCTGAGCCCGCCCGGGGACGGCGGCGAAGGAAACGGCGCAGGAGCCGGGGCCGGGTCCGGGTCCGGGTCCGGGGACATCACACCGGACTTCGGCACCGTGCTCGCCCGGGTCAAGTCGGCCGCCCTCGGCGCCCAGCGGCATCAGGAGACCCCGTTCGAGCGGCTGGTGGAGGCGCTGGACCTGCCCCGGGACGTGGGGCGCCCGCCCCTGTTCCAGGTGTCGTTCGCCCTGCAGAACCACCGGGCCAGGACCGTCACCCCCCGGGGGCTCGCCGCCCGTACGTTCCCCTTCTCCGGCGGCGGTGTCCATCTGGATCTGGGGCTCTACTGCACCGAGACCGGTGCGGGACTCGACGCCTTCCTCACCTATCGCACCGATCTGTGGGACGCGGACACCATCGCCCGGCTGGCCGGGCACTGGCAGCGGGTACTCGCCGGGGCGGCGGCCGATCCCCGTGCCCCCGTCGGCACGCTGGAACTCCTTTCGCCCGAGGAACGGCGACGGGTCCTCACCGAGTGGAACGACAGCGGTCCGGCGCTGCCGGAGGCCGCGACCCTGGCCGACGCGGTGGCCGCGCAGGCGGCCCGTACCCCCGGGGCCACGGCCCTCGTCCACGGCACGAAGACGCTGACCTTCGGCGAACTCGACCGGCGGGCCAACCGGCTGGCGCATGTCCTGCGGTCGTCGGGCGCCGGACCGGGCGGGCTGGTCGGCGTCTGTCTCGACCAGGGCGTGGAGCAGGCCGTGGCCCTGCTGGCGGTGCTGCGGTCCGGGGCGGCCTATGTGCCGCTGGACCCGGAGCAGCCCCGGCCCCGGCTCGCCCATATGCTCACCGACTCCGACCCGGTGGTGATCGTCACCACCGGCGACCGGCACGCCCTGGTCGCCGACACCGGGGCGCCCGTCCTGCTCCTCGAAGGGCTGGCGGACCGGCTCGCGGCCGTACCGGACACTCCACCCGGCGACGGGGCGGGCCCGGACGATCTGGCGTATGTCATCTACACCTCGGGGTCGACGGGAACGCCCAAGGGCGTGGCCGTCCAGCACCGGCAGGTACTCACTTATCTCGCGGGGGTACGGCGGCGGTTCGCCGAGGCCGGGCTGGCGGACGGCGCGCGGTACGTCCTCCTCCAGTCGCTGGCCTTCGACTTCGGTCTGACGACGCTCTATCTGTCGCTGACGACGGGCGGCTGTCTGCATCTGCTGGCGCCGCGCACCCCCGGCCCCGAACTGGCGGACTATCTCGCCGGGCACCGGATCGACTGTATGAAGCTGACGCCGTCGCATCTGGCGGCGCTCGGCGCCGAGACGGGCGATACGGCGGCGCTGCTGCCGCGCCGGCTGCTGATCCTCGGTGGAGAGGCGTCGGGCTGGGAGTGGAGCCGGGCGCTGGCGTCGACGGCGGCCGGGACCGGCTGCCGGGTGGTCAACCACTACGGCCCCACGGAGGCCACGGTCGGCGCGACCACGTTCCTGATCGACCCCGGCGAGCCGGCCGACGGGCCCACCACTCCCATCGGACGGCCGCTGCCCGGCGCCCGGGTCTATCTGCTGGATCCGCTGGGGGCGCCGGTGCCCCCGGGGGTGACCGGTGAGCTGTGGATCGGCGGGGACCGGCTGGCCAGGGGCTATCTGGGGCTGCCGGAGCTGACCTCCGAACGGTTCAGACCCGATCCGTTCGCCGGGCCCGCGCCGGACGGCGGCGACGGCGCCGCGCCCCGGATGTACCGGACCGGCGATCTGGCCCGGCACCGGCCCGACGGCACGATCGAGTTCCTGGGCCGGGGCGACGACCAGGTCAAGATCCGCGGCTACCGGGTCGAGCTCGGCGAGGCCGAGGCCCATCTCGCCGAACTGCCCGGAGTGGCACAGGCTGTGGCAGCCGCCCGGGGACCGGCGGGCGAACAGGTGCTGGTCGGCTATCTGGTGCCCGCCGAGGGCGCCGAGCCGCCGCCGCCCGCCGAGGCGCGCCGACTGCTGGCGGAGCGGCTGCCGGACTATCTCGTACCGTCGCGGTTCGTGGTGCTGCCCGAGCTGCCCCGGCAGGCCCACGGCAAGGTCGACCGGCGGGCCCTGCCGGAGCCGGGGGCGCCGGGGCCGCTGGACGGCGCGCCGTACACCGCCCCGCGCACCCCGGCCGAGGAGACCGTGGCCGCCGTCTGGGCCGAACTGCTGGGCGTGGCCCGGGTCGGCGCCCATGACGACTTCTTCGATCTCGGCGGGCACTCCCTGCTGGCGATGCGGATGGTCGCGGCGCTCCGCCGGGCGCTGGGCGGCGACGCGCGGATCACCCTGATGGACGTCTTCCAGGAGCGTACGGTCGCCGCGCTCGCCGCCCTCGCGGGCCGTTCGGAGGCCGAACGGGGCCCCCGGCGGCTGCTGCACGAGCTGACGCCCCGCCAGGCGCCGGGTGCCGTACGGCTCTCCCTGGTCTGCCTGCCGTACGGCGGCGGCAGCGCCGTTGCCTACCAGCCGCTGGCGGACGCCCTGCCGCCGGGGGTGGCGCTGCACGCGGTCGCCGTACCCGGGCACGACCTGGGGATGTCGGAGGAGTCGCTGCCGCTGGAGGAGGTGGCCCGGCGGTGCGCCGATGAGGTGCTGGCGGGCGTGCCGGGGCCGGTCGCGGTCTACGGCCACTGCGGGGTGGGCGCGGCGCTCGCGGTCGAGCTGGCCCGGCGGCTCGCGGCGGCGGGCCGGGAGCCCGCGGCGGTCTATCTCGGCGGGATCTTCCCGTTCGCCCGGCCGACGGAGGGACTGCTGGGGCTGTTCTCCCGGTTCTCCCTGGACCGGCGGCGCAGCGGGCGGCTCCATCTGAACTGGCTCCGCTCGATGGGCGCCGACCTGGAGGGGCTCGATCCGGAGCAGCTGGCGACGATCGTGGCGAACGTCCGGGCGGACTCCCGGGCCGCCGAGGAGTACTTCACGGAGCGGCTGGCGGGCGCCCGGGACGGGCTGTCGTCGCCGGTGATCTCGGTGATCGGCGGTGCGGACCCGGGGACGGAGTTCCATCGTGAGCGGTTCCGGGAGTGGGGCTTCCTCGGGACGACGACGGCGGTGGCCGTACTGGACGAGGGCGGCCACTACTTCCTCAAGCACCGGGCGGCCGAGCTGGCGGAGATCGTCACCACGGTCCATCCGGCGGTGCTGGCCGGGCGCGCGGCGGACGGCGCGCCCGGCACGGCGGAACCGGCGGAATCTGCGGGCCCGGCGGACACGGTGGACGTGACGGTCGCGGCGGACGCGGTGGATCCGGCGGCCGGGCTGGGGCGCGACCGGCGGCCCGACGGCGCCACCTGGTGGCTGGACGGGGTGCACCACGAGGTCGCCCCGCCGCCCGGGGAGGAGGCGGGCGGCGCCCGTACCCGGCGCGACACCCGGCGGTTCGTGGCGGTCGCCGGGTCGCAGATGGTGTCCCAGACCGGTTCGGCGCTCACCGAGTTCGCCCTGCCGCTGTGGATCTATCTCTCCACCGGCTCCGTCGCCTGGTTCGGTCTCTTCGCGGTCCTGGGGATCGTGCCGGGGCTGCTGGCGGCACCGGTGCTCGGCACCCTGGTGGACCGGGTCGACCGGCGGCGGGTGATGCTGGTGTGTACGGCGGTCTCCGGCGGTACGGAGGCCGTACTCGCCCTGCTCCATCTGGCGGGTGAGCTACGGGCCTGGCACGTCGGCACGCTGCTGGCGCTGCTGTCGGTCTCGCTCACCGGTCAGCGGCTGGCGTTCCAGTCGGCGATCCCGCAGCTGGTGCCGAAGCGGTATCTGGGCCATGCCAACGGGGTCGTCCAGATCTCCGGCGGGATCGCGCAGGTGGTCGCCCCGCTGGCGGCGGTCGGGCTGCTGGCCGCGATCGGCCTGGGCGGGGTGCTGTTGCTCGATGTGGTCAGCTACGCCGTCGCGGCCCTGGTCCTCGGGGTCGTACGGTTCCCCCGCACCCTGCCCGCCCAGCGGCGGGAAACGCTCCGTCAGGAGATCGTCGCCGGGTTCCGGCTGGTGACCGGGGACCGGGGCTTCCGGGCCATGCTGATCTTCTTCGCCCTGCTCAATCTCTTTCTGCCGGTCCTGTTCCAGCTGGTGTCGCCGCTGGTCCTGGGCTTCTCCACGCTGGGCTCGGTGGCGACGGTATCGCTGGCGGGCGGGCTGGGGGCCGTCGTCGGCGGTCTCGCGATGGGCTTCTGGGGCGGCCCCCGGCACCGCAGGATGCGCGGCATGCTGCTGGTGATCCCGGTACTCGCCCTGTTCTGCGTGCTCACCGGATCACGGGCCGATCTGCTGGTCGTCGGGGCCGGGGTGTTCGGGATGTCGGCATCGCTCTCCCTGCTCAACGGCATCTATCTGACGATCGTCCAGGTGAAGGTGCCGCAGCGGTTCCACGGCCGGGTGATGGCCCTCAACCAACTGGTCGCCTGGTCGACCCTGCCGGTGGGGCTGCTGCTGATCGCCCCGCTGGGGACCCGCTATCTGGAGCCGATGATGGCCGCGGACGGCGCGCTCGCCGCCGCGCTGGGGCCACTGATCGGTACCGGTGACGGCCGGGGTATCGGGCTGCTGTATCTGCTGCTCGGCGCCGCGATCCTGGTCCTGGGCGCGGTATCGCTGCGGATCCGGCCACTGGCCCGGTTCGACCGGGACGTCCCCGACGCCCGGGCCGACGACCTGGTGGGCCTGGCGGCGCTGGCCTCGGACCCGTCGTCGCCGAAGGCCCGGCCGGGTACGGCGTAACCGGCCCCGGGTCCGCCGGCCCCGAACACGGCGGACCGCCGTCCGTCCCGTGCCCTGTCGGCCGGGACGGACGGCTGGGCCGGGTCCGGGGCCGGTCCGGCGTCCGCGGATCCGGCCCTACGCGCCCACGGCGTCCCGGACGAATCGCCGCAGACGCGCCCGGACCAGGTCGGGCCGCTCCAGCCAGGGCTCGTGCCCCGCGCCCTCGATCGCGGTCAGTTCGACACCGAGCCGGTGGGCGAGCGACGCCAGCGACGCCAGGGGGCGGGGGTCGTCGGCCCCGCCCAGGATCTCCGTCCGGGCGGGCAGCCGGTCCCGCAGTTCGCCGAGGTGTCCGTCGAGTGGGTCCGCCCGGTTCTCCGCGCCGAGTTCCGTGTTCATGGCCCAGTTCACCGGGCGGCGCCGCCGGGCCTCCCGGGCCGCCAGGTGCCGACCGCGTACGGGGTCGGCGTGATCGGGGAACCACGACAGGGTGAGCAGTTCGACCTCCTGCTCCTCGGTCCGGTGCGCGAGGTCGCCCAGCTCCCGCAGCCGCTCCCGCAGCTCCGGGGACATCCGGCGATCGCGCTCCGCCCGCCACCCGGTCCGCCAGTCGCCGGTGAACGGCCCGCACATCAGCAGCGCCGCGGCGACCCGGGCGGGGTGTGCCAGACAGAACCGGCTGGCCAGATCGGCGCCGTAGGAGTGCCCGATCAGTACGGCGTGGGGGACGCCCCAGGCGTCGAGGAGTCCGGCGAGGTCGGCGATGTGCCGGTCGAGGGTGTGGTGTCCCCGCCACTGGGAGCGGCCCGTGCCGCGCTGGTCGTAGCGGTAGACGGGGGCGAGGTCCGCGATCATCGGGGCGATTCCGGCCAGATAGTCCGGCAGGCCGGGGCCGCCGTGCAGCAGTACGACGGCCGGGCGCCGTTCGCGGTCCCCCAGCGCCGTCCAGTGCAGTCGTGCCCCGTCCGCCGCCGCCACCAGGCCCGTTGTCTCCGTGAAGGTCATCGTCGAAAACCTACCGGTGTCGGCGCGGGGGCCCGGCGGGTTCAGGCGGTGGCGCGCAGCCGGGCGACGGCGTACGGGCGGCTGCCGAGGGTGACGGTACGGAAGAGCAGTCCCGCGGCCCGGTGGAGCGGGCTGATCCGTTCCATGATCCCGTACTCGGCGGCCAGTTCCCAGCCGGGGGCGAACCGGGCCAGCCGGTTCCCGTCGCGGGCGCCGGAGCGGAACCGGGCACCGGTCGCCTTGACGATGGGGTGGCGGTCGCTCAGGGCGATCCGGGGGTGGAAGTAGTCGGCGACGACCTCGGTGCCGGGGCCGAAGGCCCGTCGGCACACATCCAGGAAGGAGGTCAGCTCGCCCGGCTCCAGATACATCAGGACGCCTTCCGCGAGGACGAGAACCGGCCCCGGATCCGCGTCCGGGCCGGTGACGAGGGTGTCGGCCCAGTCGGGGTCGGCGAGCGACGCCGGGTGGAGCCGGGTCCGTTCGCCGGGGAGGAGTCCGCGGCGGAGTTCGATCACCTCGGGCCTGTCCACTCCGGCCCAGCGCAGGGTGTCCGGTACCTCGTCCGCCAGCCGGTGGGCGCGGGTGCAGAGCCCGATCCCGGCCGAGACCACGGTGCCCTCGGGGTGCTCCCGGGCGAACCGGCGGGTGAGGATGTCGAAGGCGATGGTCCGGTGGATGGAGCCGAGGGTGTTGCCCCGGTCCGCCAGCACCTCGGATCCGGTGTGTCCGGCCTCGTCGAGCAGCCGGGCCGCGACCGGGTCGTCGAGTCCGGCGGACGGCAGCAGCTCGGCGGCGTGCGCCCTGGCGTACAGCGGGGTCAGCAGGGTGCGGGCGACACCGGTCAGCCCGTGGGAGGGAGTCGAATCACTCATCGAGTTAGGCTTGCCTAACCAGGCAGTCGGGTCAACCCCCGCGCACCGGACCGCCGTACGGGAGGGCCACCGGCGGGTACCGTCCGCCGACGCCGCGGATCGAGACCAACTCCCCTTCGGCCGACTATTGCTGAGTGGATGTCAGCTCAGCTCGTCGTCCGGCGCCTCGGCCGCGGCGGCGCCCGCCGCGAACGCCGACGCGAACCGATCGGGGCCGAGTGCCGCGGTGAGCGCGGCCGTCACCCGGTCCACATCGCCGCGTTCGGCCCGGGGCAGCGGCGCGCCCACCGACCGCCGGGCGGCGTCCGCCGCCCCGAGCAGCCGGGCCGCCCGTTCGGTGTCCCCGGCCAGTGCCCCGGCCCCGGCCAGCCCCTCCCGGGCGAGGGCCACGGCGCGGGGGTCGCCGGTGTGCCGGGCGGCTGCCAGTCCTTCCCGGTGCAGGGTCAGGGCGGCTTCGGCGTCGCCGCGCAGTTCGGCGACGAAGCCCAGCTCGGCCAGGATCAGCGCCGTACCGTATTCGGCGTCGAACTGCCGGTTCCAGGCGAGCCAGCGCCGCAGATAGCCCTCCGCGACGTCCAGCCGCCCCTGCCGTCTGGCGCCCAGCGCCAGACCGGTCTCGGCGAACTCCTCGGCCGGGCTGTCGCCCTGTTCGACGGCGAGCCGACGGCCGCGTTCGTGGAGTTCACCGGCCCGGGCGGTGTCGCCGGTCAGCAGGGCGATCCGGCCCAGCTCAGACCAGCGGGTCGAGGCCGCCGTCCAGAGCTCCAGTTCCTCGGCGATCGCCAGGCCCTCCCGGTGCCGGGCGGCGGCCTCCCGGTAGTCGCCCCGGATCTCCGCGACCCGGCCGAGTACGGCCAGCGCCTGCGTCTGGCCCCAGCGGTCGCCGAGTTCCCGGAAGACGGCCAGACTCTCGGTGCCCCGGCGGTGGGACTCCGCCAGATCGCCCCGGACGTATGCCTGGGTGCCGCCGGTGCTCAGTCCGGCGGCGATGCCCCAGCGGTCGTCCAGGGCCCGCGCCTCGGCCAGGACCCGGTCCATCAGATCCTCGCCCGCCGCGCGGTCGGCGAACCAGGTGGCGGCGAAGCCGAGGAGCCAGCCCGCGCGGGTCCGCTCGCACGGATCGCCGATGGCCTCGTACGCGGTACGGATGTCGGCACCGCTGCGGTACGGCTCCTCCGGCGCGCCGGTCAGCAGACCGATCCCGGTCCGCCAGGCCAGTACGGCCGCCGGGTCCGGCGCCCCGGCGCCCCCCGGGTCCGCCCCGGCCGGGCCGGGGCCGCCGTCCGGCGGTCCGGTCACCGCGCGGAGCCAGCGCCGGGCCTCGGTCAGCCGTCCGCGCAGAAACCAGTACCAGACCAGCGACCGGACCAGCCGGTGCGACAGGGCCGGGTCGCCGTCCGCGACGGCGACCTCCAGGGCGGCGCGCAGGTTGGCGCTCTCGGCGTCCAGCCGCCGCAGCCAGCGGCGCTGGTCCGGTCCGCGCAGCCCGGGGTCGGCCGCCTCCGCGAAGTCGGCGTAGTAGCGGGCGTGGGCCCGCCGTACCCGGTCGTACTCGGTCTCGCGCAGTCGCTCCTGGCAGTACGCCGACACGGATTCCAGCAACCGGTAGCGGGGCCCGGCGGGTTCGTCCGCGAAGGCGGCGGGCCCGGCGGCTCCGGGGCCGCCGGGCGCCGGGCCGTCGGCCGGGTCGTCGAACGGGTCGTCGAACGGGTCGTCGAACGGGGGTTCCGAGACCTGGACGAGGGACCGGTCCACCAGCCGGGTCAGCAGATCGAGCACCTCGGGCCCGGTGACCCCGTCCCCGGCGCAGACGGTCTCGGCGGCGCGCAGGGTGCAGCCGTCGGAGTGGACGGCGAGTCTGCGCAGTACCAGCCGCTCCGCCGGGGTGAGCAGTTCCCAGCTCCAGTCGATCATCGCGCGCAGGGTCCGCTGCCGGGCCGGGGCGTCCCGGTGCCCGCCGGTGAGCAGGGCGAACCGGTCGTCGAGCCGCCGGGCGAGTCCGGCCGCGCCGAGGACCCTGATCCGGGTCGACGCCAGCTCCAGAGCGAGGGGGATGCCGTCCAGCCTGCGGCAGACGGCGGCCACGGCCCACGCGTTGTCGTCGGTGAGGTCGAAGCCGGGCGACAGGGCGGCGGCCCGGTCGAGGAAGAGGCGTACGGCGCCGGAGCCGCGCAGGGTCGCCGGGTCGGTGGCCGACGGATCGGGCAGATCGAGCGGCGGTACGGGCCACAGCCGCTCCCCGGCCACGTTCAGCGGCTCCTGGCTGGTGGCGAGGATCCGGACGCCGGGCGCGTCCCTCAGCAGGGCCCCGGCGAGTCCGGCCGCCGCGTCCACGACGTGCTCGCAGTTGTCGAGGACGAGCAGCAGCCGCTGTCCGCGCAGGGCGTCGGTGAGCCGTCCGATCAGGGTGCGCGGCGGTCCGCCGCCGCGGGGTCCCGGAGTGATGTCGTCCCGTACGCCGAGGGCGGCGGCGACGGTCTCCGCGAGTTCACCGGCCGTCGGGGCGGATCCGGCCCCGGTACCCGGGTGGGCGGCGAGTTCGACCAGCCGGACGCCGTCGGGCCAGGAGTCGGCGAGCCGGGCGGCGACCTCGGTGGCGAGCCGGGTCTTGCCGACACCGCCGGGCCCGGTGAGGGTCACCAGCCGGGCCGCTTCCACCAGGGCCCCCACCTCGGTGACGGCCTCGGCCCGGCCGATGAGCGCCGTCACCGGGACGGGGAGACCGGTCCGGGGGCGGGCGGCGGGCACGGGGGTCGCGGGGTCCAGGGACGGGTCCTGGCGGAGGATCTCCCGCTGGAGCGCGACGAGTTCGGGTCCCGGGGTCAGCCCCAGTTCCTCGTCCAGCAGTCGGCGCAGCGCCTGGAAGCCCGCCAGGGCCTCGGCCGGGCGCCCGGCGCCGTAGAGCGCGCGGAGGTGGGCGGCGCGCAGCCGCTCCCGGAGCGGATGGCGGGCCACCAGTTCGCCGAGTTCCCCGGCGAGCGGCCGGTGGTCGCCGAGTTCGAGCCGGGCCTCGGCCCGTTCCTCGACGGCCAGCAGCCGCAGTTCCTCCAGCCGGGCGGCGGGCGGGATCGCGAAGGGTTCGTCGGCGACGTCGGCGAAGGCCGGGCCGCGCCACAGGGCGAGGGCCTCGGTGAGGGCGTCGGCGCGTTCCCGGGCGCCGCTCGCGGCCCGGGCGCGTTCGGTGAGGGCGAGGAACCGTTCGGAGTCCACGGCGCAGTCGTCGGCCCGCAGGGCGTAGCCGGAGGCCCGGCGGACGACGAGACCGGTGCCCCCGGCCCCGGCGAGGGTCCGGCGCAGCCGGGACACCAGGGTCTGCAACGCGGCGGCGGGCCGGGCGGGGGGCGCGTCCCCCCACAACCGGTCGATCAGGGCGCCGGCGGAGACGGTCTCGCCGGGCGCCGTGAGCAGGGCGGCGAGCAGCATCCGGACCTTGGTCTCCGGTACGGCCACGACCTCACCCGCCGCCGACCTGACGGTCAGCGGCCCCAGCACCCCGAAACGCATGGTGCCACCGTATGCCGAAACGATCATTTGTGCGGTGCCGTTCGAGTCCGGGCCGTTCCTTCCGGGCCTCCGGGACATTCGGAGCCGCCGGGGCGGCCCGGGGCCGTCGCGAGGCCGCCGCAAGCGAGCGCAAGCGCGGCGACAGAACTCCGCGAGTCCGCTCGCGCAGGCTGCGGGTGCCGGTGAGAGCCGGAGTGACAGCGATTTCCAGCAAGTGATCAGGAGTTCGGGATGAGCAGGTTCGCGGGCAAGAAGGCCGTGGTGACCGGTGGTACGCACGGAATGGGGCTGGCCATCGTGCAGGCGCTGCTGAAGGAGGGCGCCGAGGTGGTCCTCACGGGCCGCAACGAGCGGCGGATCGAGGAGGCGCGCAACACGCTGGACTCGTCGGCGGCGCATGTGGTGCGGTCGGACGCGGCGAGCATGGCCGATGTCCGGGGCCTGGCGGACACCGTGCAGCGGACCGTCGGCCGGGTCGACTATCTCTTCCTCAACCACGGGTTCGCCGAGGTGCAGACGCTGGAGGAGGTGACCGAGGAGGTCTGGGACCGGCATTTCGACATCAATGCCAAGGGCGCCTTCTTCACGGTGCAGAGCCTGTCGCCGCTGCTGAACGACGACGGCGCGATCGTGCTCACCACGGTCGCCAATGATCTGGTCTTCCCCGGACTGAGCGCCTACTCGGGGGCCAAGGAGGCCGCGCGGGCAATCGCCCACGTACTCGCGGTGGAGCTGCTGCCGCGCGGGATCCGGGTCAACTCGGTGGCGCCGGGCTTCATCAAGACCCCGTCGATGGGGATGCCCGGGCTGACCGCCGAGGAGCGCCGGGCGTTCGAGCAGCAGGGGAACGAGTCGACGCCGCTGAAGCGGAACGGGACGGTGGAGGAGGTGGCGGCGGCGGCCCTCTTCCTGGCGGCGGACGCGACCTTCACCACCAATGTGGAGCTGGCCGTGGACGGCGGCTGGGGGCAGGGCCTCGGCACCGGCCACTGAACCGCTCCGACGGCCCCCGGGTCCCGCTGCCGCGGGCCCGGGGGCCGTCGGGCTTCCCGGCTCGGGGCACCGGCCGGGAAACCCTCACCGTACTGACTGACCGGAAACCTCTTTTCAGCGTCACACACCCTTGACACAAGCCCACTCGATCGAGAAAGTGAATCCACGATAACCAATCGAGTGGAGGCTTGATGGCGCGCAGAGCACTAGTGGCGGGCGTCGGCATGGTGCCGTTCTCCAAGCCCAGCGCCGCCAAGACGTACGACGAGATGGGCAGGGGCGCGGTCCGGGCCGCGCTCGACGACGCGGGCCTCGCGTACGACGCGCTCCAGCAGGTGTACGCGGGTTATGTCTACGGCGACTCGACCTGCGGCCAGCGGGTGGTCTACGGCTTCGGCAGGACGTCGGTACCGGTACTGAACGTCAACAACAACTGCGCCTCCGGCTCCTCGGCGCTCTGGCTGGCCCGGCAGGCCGTGGAGAGCGGCGCCGCCGACTGCGTACTCGCCGTCGGCTTCGAGCAGATGCCGCCCGGGGCCCTCACCGCCAAGTGGAACGACCGGCCGCATCCGCTGACAGACTTCCGCGGCACGCTGGAGGAGATCCACCCGGTCGATCCGGAGCTGCCGGGCACCCCGCAGTACTTCGCGGCGGCGGGCCGGGAGTACCAGGCGAAGTACGGCATGGCGGCCGAGACCTTCGCCCGGGTCTCCGTCAAGGCCAGGGCGCACGCCGCGAACAATCCGTACGCCGTGTTCCGCGACCCCGTCACCCTGGACGACGTCCTCGGCTCACCGGTGGTGGCGGGGTCGCTGACCCGGCTCCAGTGCTGCCCGCCCACCTGCGGCGCCGCCGCCGCGATCGTCTGCAGCGACGAATTCGCCCGGTCCCGCGGCCTGGCCCCGAAGGTGGCGATCGCCGCCCAGGCCCTCCACTCGGACGCCGACGACCTGTTCGCCAAGCGGAGCGCGATGTGCCTGGTCGGTACGGATGTCACCCGGGCCGCGGCCACCGAGGTCTACGAGCGGGCCGGGGTCGACCCCCGGGACATCCGGGTCGTCGAACTCCACGACTGCTTCACCGTCAACGAGATCCTCAGCTACGAGGGGCTCGGGCTCTGCGACGAGGGCGGCGCCGAGAAGTTCGTCCTCGACGGCGACAACACCTACGGCGGCCGGGTCGTCACCAACCCCTCCGGCGGGCTGCTCTCCAAGGGCCATCCGCTGGGCGCCACCGGACTGGCCCAGACCGCCGAGATCACCTGGCAGCTCCGCGGCGACGCGGGCCCCCGCCAGGTCGACGGCGTGACCCTCGGCCTCCAGCACAACCTGGGCCTCGGCACCGCCGGAGTCGTCACCCTCTTCGAGAAGATCGGCTGACCATGCCCGTCGACCCCGCCCTCGTCGGCACCCGCTATCCGGAGTTCCGTACCGCGGCGGAGCGCGGCCGGCTCCGGTTCTTCGCGAAGGCCACCGGTCAGCACGACCCGGCGTACACGGATCTCGACACCGCGCGCGCCGCCGGACACCCGGATCTGCCGATCCCGCCGACCTTCCTCTTCTGTCTGGAGATGGACAATCCCGAACGCGGCGCCTTCCTGCGCGATCTCGGGATCGACATCCGGACGATCCTCCACGGCGGACAGGACTTCGCCTATCACGCCCCGGCCCACGCGGGCGACGAGCTGACCTTCGCCACCGAGGTGACCGATGTGTACAGCAAGAAGGGCGGCGCGCTGGGCTTCATCGTCCGCACCACCCGGGTCACCCGCGACGGCACCCCGATCGCCACCCTCACCAGCACCACCGTCGTACGCGACCCGAAGGCGGCCCGATGACCAGCCCCGTACTCCGGCCCGGCGACGTCCTGACCCTGGAGGCGCCCCGGGTGACCCGGACGGCCCTCGCCCTCTACGCGGGCGCGTCCGGCGACCACAACCCGGTCCACATCGATCTCGACGCCTGCCGCGAGGTCGGCATCGACGACGTCTTCGCCCACGGCATGCTCTCCATGGCCTATCTGGGCAGGCTGCTCACCGACTGGGTACCGCAGCACCGGATCGCCGAGTTCGGGGTGCGGTTCTCCGCGATCACCCCCGTCAACACCACCCCGGCCTGCCGGGGCGCCGTGACCTCCGTCGAGGACGGACGGGCCCGGCTGGAGCTGACCGTCTCCCTCCCCGACGGCACGGTGACCCTGCGGGGCCACGCCGTCATCACCGACTGATCCTCAGCCGAAGGACGTACGCACATCATGGGAACCCTCGACGGCAAGGTCGCCATCGTCTCCGGCTCGGGCCGGGGCATCGGCCGCGACGTGGCACTCAAACTGGCCTCCGAAGGCGCGAGCGTCGTCGTCAACGACCTCGACCCCGAACCCGCCGAGCAGACGGTCGCCGAGATCGTCGCGGCCGGCGGCCGGGCCGTGGCCTGTGTCGGCTCCGTCACCGGGGACGACTTCGCCGAACGCTTCGTCGCCACCGCGACCGACACCTTCGGCGGCCTCGACATCATCGTCAACAACGCCGGCTACACCTGGGACACCGTCGTCCAGAAGATGACCGACGAGCAGTGGGACGCCATCCTCGACGTCCATCTCAAGGCCCCGTTCCGGATCCTGCGGGCCGCCCAGCCCTATCTCAAGGCCAACCCGGTGCCGTACCACCGCAAGGTGGTCAACGTCTCCTCGGTCTCGGGTGTCTTCGGCAACCCCGGCCAGGCCAACTACTCCTCCGCCAAGGCCGGGATCATCGGCCTCACCAAGACCCTGGCCAAGGAGTGGGGCCGCTACCGGGTCAATGTCAACGCCGTCGCCTTCGGCTTCATCCTCACCCGGATGACCGAGGCCACCGCCGCCGACGAGTCGTTCGTGGAGATCGAGGGGCGCCGGATCAAGGTCGGGGTCTCCCCGCAGATCATGGAGGCCGTCAAGCGCACCCACCCCCTGGGCCGCCCCGGCACCCCCGCCGAGGCAGCCGGGGCGATCTACCTGCTCTGCACCCCGGACGCCGACTACGTCTCCGGCCAGGTGCTCAACGTCGACGGCGCCGCCCGCTGACCCCCGCCCCCCGCGATGAAAAAGGC
>NZ_JBFADP010000077.1:0-29097 GCF_040641415.1 Streptomyces sp. NPDC020875
CGCCCGGTTACATTCCGAACCCGGAAGCTAAGCCTTTCAGCGCCGATGGTACTGCAGGGGGGACCCTGTGGGAGAGTAGGACGCCGCCGAACAATTTTTGTAGTGAGGGCTCTGGCCCCTTGAGACTATGTCTCGGGGCCAGGGCCCTTTCTGCATTTCCCCGGAAAAGAGGGAGGCGGCGCCGCCCACCCCTGTGCGAACGTGATCCCCACTGACGGTAAAGTCGTGGGGCATCGTAGGCACGTTCCCCAGGAGGCCCCGGGTGGAGGTCCAGGAGACCCGCGTTCAGACGGACCGGGTACTCACCATCCCCAACATCCTCAGCATGGCCCGGCTGGCCGGTGTGCCGCTCTTTCTGTGGCTGATTCTCCGACCCGAGTTCGGCGGCCCGAAGAGCGACGGCTGGGCCCTGCTGGTACTGATGCTCAGCGGGATCAGTGACTATCTCGACGGGAAACTCGCCCGGCGCTGGAACCAGATCAGCAGCCTCGGCCGGCTGCTCGACCCGGCCGCCGACCGGCTGTACATCCTCTCCACCCTGGTCGGCCTCACCTGGCGGGAAATCCTGCCGCTCTGGCTCACCGCGGTCCTCCTGGCGCGAGAGCTGATGCTGTTGGTGATGGTGTGGATCCTCCGGCGCCACGGTTACCCGCCGCCGCAGGTGAACTTCCTCGGCAAGGCCGCCACCTTCAACCTGATGTACGCCTTCCCGCTACTGCTCCTGAGTGACGGCTCGGGGTGGCTTGCGTCACTTGCCGCCGTTTTCGGATGGGCGTTCGCAGGATGGGGTACAACTCTGTATTGGTGGGCAGGGATCCTGTACGTGGTCCAGGTCCGTCGTCTCGTCAAGGCGGATACAGCGGCCGATTGACCTCGTTGATGCGCTGCCGTGCAGTGTGGCCGGTCGCGTATGACGCCAAGAGGGCCTCTTAGGACGAGCGCAGTCGGCTGGGCCGTCGTCTCTCAAGGAGGACGCTTCCGACATGAAGGCCGTCGTGATGGCCGGTGGCGAAGGAACCCGGCTTCGCCCCATGACTTCCAGTATGCCCAAGCCGCTTCTGCCGGTCGCCAACCGGCCGATTATGGAGCATGTGCTGCGGCTGCTCAAGAGGCACGGTCTCACCGAGACAGTGGTGACCGTCCAGTTCCTCGCGTCACTCGTCAAGAATTACTTCGGGGACGGCGAGGAGCTCGGAATGGAGCTCACCTATGCCAATGAGGAGAAACCGCTAGGAACCGCGGGCAGTGTGAAGAATGCCGAGGAGGCGCTGAAGGACGACGCATTCCTCGTCATCTCCGGGGACGCGCTCACCGACTTCGATCTGACCGACCTGATCTCCTTCCACAAGGAGAAGGGCGCGATGGTCACCGTATGTCTGACCCGGGTGCCCAATCCGCTGGAATTCGGTATCACCATCGTCGACGAGGCGGGCCAGGTCGAGCGCTTTCTGGAGAAGCCGACCTGGGGTCAGGTGTTCTCGGACACCGTCAATACCGGTATCTATGTCATGGAGCCCGAGGTCTTCGACTATGTCGAGGCCGATGTCCCGGTCGACTGGTCGGGCGATGTATTCCCGCAGCTCATGAAGGACGGCAAGCCGATCTACGGCTATGTCGCCGAAGGCTACTGGGAGGACGTCGGTACCCATGAGAGCTATGTGAAGGCCCAGGCCGATGTGCTGGAGGGCAAGGTCGAGGTCGAACTCGACGGCTTCGAGATCTCGCCCGGCGTATGGGTCGCGGAAGGCGCCGAGGTACACCCGGACGCGGTGCTGCGCGGTCCCCTGTACATCGGGGACTACGCGAAGGTCGAAGCGGATGCCGAGATCCGGGAGCACACGGTCGTCGGCTCCAATGTCGTCGTCAAGAGCGGAGCCTTCCTCCACAAAGCGGTGATCCACGACAACGTCTACATCGGGGAGCAGTGCAATCTCCGGGGCTGTGTCGTCGGCAAGAACACCGACATCATGCGGGCCGCCCGGATCGAGGAGGGCGCGGTCATCGGCGACGAGTGCCTCGTCGGCGAGGAGTCCGTGGTCCAGGGCAACGTACGGGTTTATCCGTTCAAGACGATCGAGGCCGGTGCCTTCGTCAACACCTCGGTGATCTGGGAGTCCCGCGGCCAGGCGCATCTCTTCGGCGCCCGGGGCGTATCCGGGATCCTCAATGTGGAGATCACCCCCGAACTGGCGGTCCGGCTGGCGGGGGCGTATGCGACCACCCTGAAGAAGGGCTCCACGGTCACCACGGCCCGGGACCACTCGCGCGGTGCCCGGGCGCTGAAGCGGGCCGTCATCTCGGCGCTCCAGGCCAGCGCCATCGACGTCCGCGACCTGGAGAACGTGCCTCTCCCGGTGGCCCGGCAGCAGACGGCCCGCGGCAGTGCGGGCGGGATCATGATCCGTACCTCCCCGGGGGTGCCGGACTCCGTCGACATCATGTTCTTCGACGAACGCGGCGCGGATCTCTCCCAGGCCGGACAGCGGAAGCTGGACCGGGTCTACGCCCGCCAGGAGTACCGCCGGGCGTTCCCCGGGGAGATCGGGGACCTGCACTTCCCGGCCAGCGTCTTCGACTCGTACACCGGATCACTGCTGCGGAACGTGGACATCACGGGGATCGCCGAGTCCGGGCTGAAGGTCGTCGTGGACGCCTCGAACGGCAGTGCCGGGCTCGTTCTGCCCAGTCTGCTCGGCCGGCTCGGAGTGGACGCGCTGACCATCAATCCGGGGCTCGACGAGGCGCGGCCCACGGAGACCGCGGAGACCCGCAGGGCCGGACTCGTACGGCTCGGTGAGATCGTGGCGTCCGCGCGGGCCGCGTTCGGCGTCCGGTTCGACCCCGTGGGCGAACGGCTGTCGCTGGTCGACGAGCGCGGCCGGATCATCGAGGACGACCGGGCGCTGCTGGTCCTGCTCGACCTGGTCGCCGCCGAGCGGCGCAGCGGCAAGGTGGCGCTGCCGGTGACCACCACCAGGATCGCCGAGCAGGTGGCCGCGTACCGCGGTACCGAGGTGGAGTGGACCACGACCTCGCCCGACGATCTGACCCGGGTCGGCCGGGAGGAGACGACGATCTTCGGCGGCGACGGCCGGGGCGGGTTCATCGTGCCGGAGTTCAGCAGTGTCTTCGACGGTACGGCCGCCCTGGTGCGGCTGGTCGGACTGGTGGCCAGGACCCAGCTCACCCTCAGCCAGATCGACGCGCGGATCCCCCGGGCCCATGTCCTCAAGCGGGACCTGGCGACGCCCTGGGCGGTCAAGGGGCTGGTGATGCGCCGGGTCGTGGAGGCCGCCGGTGAGCGGCAGGTCGACACCACCGACGGGGTACGGGTCGTGGAGACCGACGGGCGCTGGGTGATGGTGCTGCCCGATCCCGCGGAGGCCGTCACCCATCTGTGGGCCGAGGGACCCGATGAAGCCTCGGCCCGGGCCCTGCTCGACGAGTGGGCGGCCGTGGTCGACAGCGCAGGTCACTGAGGTGTGAACGGAGTGCGGGGCGGCGTACCGGAACGCCGCCCCGCACCCGGGTGGGGCCGTTCGGCGGTATCGGGGGCGACGTGCGACGATGTGCGGCATGCCGCAGCAGCCCCCCGCGCAGCCTCCCGTGCGGGGCACCGGATCGCGCCCGGGTTCACCGCCCGCCCGTCCCGATGCCTCGATGTCGCTGCTGACCAATGTGATGGAGCACAGCCTCGACGACGGGTACGCGGAGGCGGCGGCGCGCCGGGCCGAGGGTGCCGGACTGCCCCGGACCCTGAAGGCGAAACTCTGGCTGGGCGCCGGGCTGGTACTGACCGCGGGCATCGTGACCGTGGGGGCTGCCGAGGCGCGGATATCGGCACCGGTGGTCGCCAAGGAACGCGAGGAGCTGATCGACCGCATCGAGGCGGAGACCGGCGATGTCGACGCTCTCCAGGGCGAAGTCGAGGCGCTCCGTACCGAGGTGGGGGAGCGTCAGCGGCGGGCCCTGCGGTCCGAGGGCGGTGACCAGGGGCGGACGGTGGCGCTGCTGGCCGGGGCGACCGAGGTCGAGGGCCCGGGGGTGAAACTCGTCGTCGACGACGCCAAGGGCACCGGCGGCGGGGACGGCGGCGGGCCGCGTGAGACCAGTGGGTTCAGTGACACCGGCCGGGTACGGGACCGCGATATGCAGCGGGTCGTCAACGGGCTGTGGGAGTCGGGCGCCGAGTCGGTCGCCATCAACGGGCAGCGGCTGACCGCCCTGTCGGCGATCCGGGCCGCGGGGGACGCCATACTGGTCGACAACAGACCGCTGGTGCCGCCCTACACGGTGCTGGCGGTGGGGGACGGCAAGAAGCTGAACACGACGTTCCAGGACAGCGCCGACGGACATTATTTGCACGCGCTGCGGGAGAACTTCGGGATCCGTTTCAGCATCTCCACTGAGGACAGGGTGCGGCTGCCGGCCGCGCCCAGCCTGATCGTACGTACAGCGGAACCGGGAAGCCCCGATGCCCCGAGGGGGAGCGGGCGGGAGCGGACCGACTCAGGGAAGGGCACATCGTGATCGCCGTACTGGGCCTCGTCGTGGGAGTCGTGGCCGGACTGTTGGTCCGGCCCGAGGTACCGGCCGTGGTCGAGCCCTATCTGCCGATCGCCGTCGTCGCGGCGCTCGACGCGGTCTTCGGCGGGCTGCGGGCGATGCTGGACGGGATCTTCGTCGACAAGGTCTTCGTCGTGTCGTTCCTCTCGAACGTGGTCGTGGCCGCGTTGATCGTCTTCCTCGGGGACAAGCTGGGCGTGGGCGCGCAGCTGTCGACCGGTGTCGTGGTCGTACTCGGTATCCGGATCTTCTCCAACGCGGCGGCCATCCGCCGCCATGTCTTCCAGGCATGACGCCGGTGGAGCGGGAGACGAACAGGGACCGGGAGCCGGGCGGGCCCGACAGTCCGGAACCGGCCGGTTCGCCAGCAGAGCCCGGCACGGTGGAACAGGCGGCTCCGGCGGCCGGGTCCGCCGGGCCCACCGGCCGCCAGCGGCTGAAGGCCGGACTGTGGCCGCCGAGGGTGACCCGGGCCCAACTGACGGTGGCCCTGCTGCTCTTCGTCCTCGGTCTCGGCCTCGCCATCCAGGTACGGTCGACCAGCGACAACAGCGCGCTGCGCGGGGCCCGGCAGGAGGACCTCGTCCGGATCCTCGACGAGCTGGACAGCCGCACCGAGCGGCTGGAGGACGAGAAGCGGCGGCTGGAGGAGCAGCGGACGGAGCTGGAGAACAGTTCGGACCAGGCGGAGGAGGCCCGGCGGCAGACCCGGCAGAAGGAGCAGCAGCTGGGCATCCTCGCCGGTACGGTTGCGGCA
This sequence comes from Streptomyces sp. NPDC020875, assembly GCF_040641415.1. Lineage (NCBI taxonomy): Bacteria > Bacillati > Actinomycetota > Actinomycetes > Kitasatosporales > Streptomycetaceae > Streptomyces > Streptomyces sp. NPDC020875. The sequence goes on from NZ_JBFADP010000077.1 coordinate 5,324, forward strand.
CAGGGTCCCGGTATCACTCTCACCGTCGACGACCGGTCCGGCGCCGTGGAGCCGGACATGCTGCTGGACGCCGTGCAGGAGCTGCGGGCGGCCGGCGCGGAGGCGATCGAGGTCAACGGGAACCGTGTCGTCGCCGATACGTACTTCACCGGTTCCGGTGGGAGCGTGGAGGTGGACGGGAAGAAGATCACCGCCCCGTACCGGTTCGAGGTGATCGGCAAGCCGCAGGACCTCGAACCGGCCCTGAACATTCCTGGGGGAATCGTGCGGACACTGGAGAAGGAGCAGGCCACGGCCGTGGTGGCGCGTTCGGAGAAGATCGTTGTGGACGCCTTGCGACCCGGGAAGCAGCCTGACTACGCTCGGTCGTCAACGCGGTGAGGCGTCGGGAGTCGATGCCCGGTATGTCCGGGTGCGAGGCCGCGGGGGGTCGGAACGACGACTTCGCGCGGTGTGGTGGAAACTGTCTGGTGGGTACGGACGTTGTGAGGATGTCCGGGTCGGCAGGCGTCGTTGAGAGTTCGTCCTGCCCCACGGGCGGGTCTATTTCGGTCAAGGGGAATCGCCCGTGAAGTTGTTTGCGAAGTTGTTCGGCAAGAGTGCCCGCGAGGACGGCGGCAGCGCCAGGCACCGTGCGCGCCGTCAGGACCAGCAGGAGGAGCAGCAGGGCGGCCAGCGTCCGCTCTTCCGGGACGAGGTCGGTGGTCCGGCCGGTGGGTATCCGGGGGGCCCCGGCGCGTCTGTTGACCCTGCCGGTGCCGGGCGCATAGGTTTCGGGGAATCATCGACCGCGGGTGCGGGTGGTGGGTACGCCCCCGACCCCTATGCGACCAATCCCCATGGGGGACAGCCGCGGCAGGAGGACCCTTCCATGGCGGGAGTGACGGTCTGTACGAGGTGCGGTCACCGCAACCCCGATTCCGGCCGGTTCTGCTCCAACTGCGGCGCGCCGCTGCGGCCCGGAGTGGCACCCGAGCGGTCCTCCGAGACGACGTCGACGATCTCCATCTCCGGACTGGAGGCGTACGACTCGGAGACGACGGGCCAGACCGCGCTGCCGTCGCTGTCGCCGGAGGCCCAGGCCGCGGTGGACGCCCTGCCGCTGGGGTCGGCGCTGCTGGTGGTGCGCCGCGGGCCCAATTCGGGCAGCCGGTTCCTGCTGGACGGGGATCTGACGACCGCGGGCCGCCATCCGCAGAGCGATATCTTCCTCGACGACGTGACGGTCTCCCGGCGCCATGTGGAGTTCCGCCGCGGACCGGACGGCAGCTTCAGCGTCGCCGACGTCGGCAGCCTGAACGGCACCTATGTCAACCGTGAGCCCATCGACTCCGTCTATCTGACGAGCGGGGACGAGGTTCAGATCGGCAAGTACCGGATGGTCTTCTACGCGAGCCACGCGAGCCAGCGGGGCTACTGATCGCCGGTCGTCGCGGGGCATCCGTGGGAAGGCGCATGGTGCGAACACCGACGGGGGGTGCCGGAGACGGCGCCCCCGGCCCGGGAGAGCGGCTGATGAGCATCGGTACGGTGCTCACCCAGCTGCACGACGAGTTTCCCGAGGTCACCATTTCCAAGATCCGTTTTCTGGAGGCCGAGGGGCTGGTCGAGCCCCGGCGTACCCCGTCGGGGTACCGCAAGTTCTCCCGGTCGGATGTGGAGCGGCTGGCGCAGGTGCTGCGGATGCAGCGCGACCACTATCTGCCGTTGAAGGTGATCCGGGAACATCTGGACGCCGTGGCCCGGGGGGAGCAGCCTCAGCTGCCCGCCCCGGGAACGCCGCGTGATGGTTCCGAGCCCGGTGGCGCGGAGAGTGTTCCGGGGGCCGGCCCCGGGCCGGTGGCCGTGGTGGAGCCGGAGGGCCCCACGGCGGCCCGGGTGGGCCGGTCCGAGCTGCTGGCGGCGGCCGGGGTGTCGGCCGAGGAGCTGGCCGACTGGGAGTCGTACGGTCTGCTGGTGGCCGCCGCCGACGGCTCGTACGACGCCGGTGCGGTGACCGTGGCCCGGCTGGTGGCGGAGCTGGGCCGGTTCGGGCTCGAACCCCGTCATCTGCGGGCGATGCGGGCCGCCGCGGACCGGGAGGCCGGGCTGGTGGAACAGGTGGTGGCACCCTTGCGGCGGCATCGCAATCCGCAGACCAGAGCCCGTGCCGAGGCGACCGCGAGGGAGCTGGCGGGCCTGTCCGTACAGCTGCACGCGGCCCTGATGGAGACCTCTCTCGGGGTGCGGATCCAATGATCATGGCCGTGCCCGACTATCCAAAGAGGCCGGGCACGGCCTAGGGTTGCTGTGTGAACGAGCTCGACGTTGTGGGCGTCCGGGTGGAGATGCCCTCCAATCAACCGATCGTGCTCCTGCGAGAAGTGGGAGGCGATCGGTACCTCCCCATCTGGATCGGTCCCGGGGAGGCGACCGCGATCGCCCTCGGCCAGCAGGGCATGGCACCGGCCAGACCGCTGACCCATGACCTGTTCAAGGATGTGCTGGACGCGCTCGGTCAGGAGCTGACCGAGGTCCGGATCACCGATCTGCGCGAAGGTGTCTTCTACGCGGAACTGGTGTTCGCCAGCGGGGTCGAGGTCAGTGCCCGCCCCTCCGACGCCATAGCGCTCGCCCTGCGGGTCGGTGCGCCGATCTACGGCAGTGACGGGGTGCTCGACGACGCCGGGATCGCGATCCCGGACGAGCAGGAGGACGAGGTGGAGAAGTTCCGCGAGTTCCTCGACCAGATCTCACCCGAGGACTTCGGGACCAACAGCCAGTGACCGTGCCGCCGGTTGGCATATGCCCATTCGGCTAGCCTTACCCCGGACCGGGGTGCGGGAAACCACCCTCAGGGTGATTATCACTCGGCGTGCCGAGTGTGGCGATCGTTGACGCACCCCTGGTGACTGCCTACCGTCGAGTGGGCAGGTCAAGGATGGAGGGTCGGCGTGAGAAGCAGCGGCGACGGTGCGGTGGGGGGCGCCACCGGACGGAGTCCGGTGGAGAGTGGGCCGTATCCGCTCCACGGCGGTGGACGGGAGCCGATGGAGCCCGTGACTCCGGAGGAGACGGTGGGCTACCGGGGGCCGACGGCCTGTGCGGCGGCGGGGATCACCTACCGCCAGCTCGACTACTGGGCGCGTACGGGGCTGGTCGAGCCGAGTGTCCGCCCCGCCTACGGATCGGGTACACAGCGCCTCTACAGCTTCCGTGACGTCGTTGTCCTCAAGATCGTCAAACGGTTCCTCGACACCGGTGTCGCGCTGCAGAACATCCGGGCCGCGGTCCGTCACCTGCGCGGCCGTGAGCTGGCCGATCTGGAGCGGATGACGCTGATGAGCGACGGTGCCACGGTCTACGAGTGTTCGTCGCCCGACGAGGTCGTCGATCTCCTCCAGGGCGGCCAGGGAGTCTTCGGGATCGCCGTCGGGGTGGTCTGGCGCGATGTCGAGTCGGCCCTGTCCCAGCTGCACGGCGAGCGGGTCGATACCGGTGAGACGCTGCCCGGCGACAATCCGGCCGACGAACTGGCCCGCAGACGGCGCGACCGCGCGGTCTGACCGGGGGCCCGGGCCGTGTCGTGGCGGACCACGGCCGGGCGTTGTCAGTGGCGTAGTGCAGCATCGGAGCTGTGAGATCCGCTCCGACGATTCTGCATCTGGACATGGACGCGTTCTTCGCCGCGGCCGAGCAGGCGGCGAAGCCGAGCCTGCGCGGAAAGCCGGTGATCGTCGGAGGGCTCGGGCCGCGCGGTGTGGTCGCCACCGCGTCGTACGAGGCGCGGCGGTTCGGGGTCCATTCGGCGATGCCGATGTCCCAGGCCCGGCGGCTGGCGCCGAACGCGGCCTATCTGGTGCCCCGCTTCGCGTTCTACCGGTCGATCAGCGAGCAGGTGATGCGGCTGCTCGGGGCGGTGTCGCCGCTGGTGGAGCCGTTGAGCCTGGACGAGGCTTTCGTCGACCTGGAGGCGTCGGGAGCGGCCGGGGACACGGCGTCGGCGCGGGCGGCGGGCGAGCGGCTGCGGGCCGATATCGCCCGGGTCACCGGCCTGACCGGCTCGGTGGGGCTCGCCGGGTCGAAGATGATAGCCAAGGTGGCATCCGAGCGGGCCAAACCGGACGGACTGCTGGTGATCGAGCCGGGCACGGAGCGCGAGCTGCTGGGGCCGCTCTCGGTTCGGACCCTGCCCGGCGTCGGTCCGGCCACCGGTGAGCAGCTGCGCCGCGGTGGGATCACCACCTGCGCCGAACTGGCGGAGGCGGGCGAGGACGAGCTGGTCCGGCTGCTGGGCCGGGCCCAGGGGGCGTCGCTGTACCGGATGGCCCTCGGCCACGACGACCGGCCCGTGGTGGCCGAGCGCGATATGAAGTCCGTGTCCGTGGAGGACACCTTCGACATCGATCTCCACGACCGGCTGCGGATCCGGCTGGAGGTGGAGCGGCTGGCCGACCGCTGCGTCCGGCGGCTGCGCGCCTCCGGGCACTCGGGCCGGACGATCGTGCTCAAGGTCCGGCGGTACGACTTCTCGACTCTGACCCGGTCGGAGACGCTCCGGGGGCCCACCGACGACCCGGTGGTGGTGCGGGAGGCCGCCGAGCGACTGCTGGAAGGTGTCGACACCACGGGGGGCGTACGGCTGCTGGGGGTGGGGGTCTCCGGACTGACGGACTGGACGCAGGAGGACCTGTTCGCCCAGGCCGCGGAGGTGCTCGGCGGCGGCGTGCCCGGGGCGGGGGCCGCGGGCCCGGCGGACGACGGCGTCGGCGAGGCGGCCCGCGGCGGACCGGCTGAGGATCCGGCGGGGACCGGCGCCGGTACGGAGGCCGCCGGGCCGCCCGCCGTACCGCTGTGGTCGCCGGGGCAGGACGTCACCCATGCGACCCACGGGCCGGGCTGGGTCCAGGGCAGCGGCGTCGGACGGGTCACCGTACGGTTCGAGGTGCCGCTGGGGCCGGTCGGGCGGGTCCGGACCTTCCGGGTGGAGGATCCGGAGCTGACGCCGTCCGATCCGCTGCCGCTGGTGGAGCCGGCGGACGATCAGCCGGACGCTGCCTCGTCGTCCGCCGCCGTACCGGAGGAGCGGTCGGAGACCGGTCCCGGCGCGGACGAGGGGGAGACGTCGATGCCGTAGTGGCGGCAGAGCCGGAGCTCCTGGGCGGGGGAGAGATGACGGCCGACGCCGAGGTCCGGGGCGGCCCGCACCAGCGACCGCTCGAAGGGGACCCGGAGGGCGCCGCCGACGACCGTACTGGGGGCGAGGGGGACGAAGGAGTCCCGGCCGAAGAGACCGGTACGGACGGCCGCCCAGTCGGGTGAGCCGGTGGCGTCGTCGAGATACACCTCGTCGACGGTCCCTATCCGTACGCCGTCGCGGTCGTACGCCTTGCGGCCGATCAGGCTGCGCGGATCGATGTCGGTCTGCACGGTCCCTCCAGAAGGTCGTACCCACTGCCGGAAAAGCCTGAGGAGAACCCCTGAGGACCACGAAAAAGCAGAACGCCGCCGTCGGCCACTCGAGCGATCACGGGCCTCACCCGCCGAAGAGTCCGCTGGTAGGCTGGCAGCGGCTGCTGACCCCGCGCGGGAGAGTCCACCGGCAGGACGACGGTGGCGCCGAAGGAGCAACTCCTCCCCGGAATCTCTCAGGCACCTGTACCGCGCGGACGAGGTCACTCTGGAAAGTGGGGCGGGCGCCGGACGGCATCCGCCCTCACCGACGGTGAAAGCCGGAGCGCCCCCGCCACGGGCGGCCGGTGAAGCTCTCAGGTTGAGATGACAGAGGGGGAGGCCGTCCCGGGCATCCGCCTCGGGTGCCCCTCACCGGGTCTGACGCAGACCAGGAGGCCGCCTGTATGACCGCCAACCGCATCCCTCTCCGGCAGCTGGAGCGGGGAATCCCCTTCGAGCAGCGCCACATAGGACCCGACGCCGAGGCCCAGGCCAAGATGCTGGCTCAGGTGGGGTACGGGTCGCTCGACGAGCTGACCGCCGCCGCGGTGCCCGATGTCATCAAGAGCGCCGGGGCGCTGGGTCTGCCGGACGCCAGGACCGAGCCCGAGGTACTGGCCGAACTCCGGTCGCTGGCCGACCGCAACTCCGTACTGACTTCGATGATCGGCCTCGGCTACTACGGCACCTTCACCCCGCCGGTCATCCTGCGCAACGTCATGGAGAACCCCTCCTGGTACACCGCGTACACCCCCTACCAGCCGGAGATCTCGCAGGGCCGGCTGGAGGCGCTGCTGAACTTCCAGACCACGATCGCCGAGCTGACCGGTCTGCCCACCTCCGGGGCCTCCCTCCTCGACGAGGGCACCGCCGCCGCCGAGGCCATGTCGCTCTCCCGCCGGGTCGGCAAGGTCAAGGACGGGGTCTTCCTCGTCGACGCCGACGTCCTGCCGCAGACCCTGGCCGTGATCGAGACCCAGGCCGAGCCCACCGGGGTCGAGGTCGTCGTCGCCGACCTCGGTGACGGCATCCCGGCCGAGGTCGCCGAGCGGGGCGTCTTCGGCGTCCTCCTCCAGTACCCCGGTGCCTCCGGCGCCGTACGCGACCTCCGGCCGCTGATCGAGCGGGCGCACGAACTGGGCGCCGTCGTCACCGTCGCCGCCGATCTGCTCGCCCTCACCCTGCTCACCTCCCCCGGCGAACTCGGCGCGGACATCGCCGTCGGCACCAGCCAGCGGTTCGGCGTCCCGATGGGCTTCGGCGGCCCGCACGCCGGATTCATGGCGGTCCGCGAGAAGTTCGCCCGCAGCCTGCCTGGCCGCCTCGTCGGCGTCTCCGTCGACGCGGACGGCGACAAGGCGTACCGTCTCGCCCTCCAGACCCGTGAGCAGCACATCCGCCGCGAGAAGGCCACCAGCAACATCTGTACCGCCCAGGTGCTGCTCGCGGTGATGGCCGGAATGTACGCCGTCTACCACGGCCCCGACGGCCTGCGCTCCATCGCCCGGCGCACCCACCGCTACGCCACCCTGCTCGCCGCCGGTCTGGCGGCGAGCGGGGCGGAGATCGTCACCGGCGCGTACTTCGACACGGTGACGGTACGCGTACCCGGGCGGGCCGCCGATGTGGTCGCCGCCGCGCGCGAGGGCGGGGTCAACCTCCGCCTCGTGGACGACTCCCTGGTGTCGATCGCCTGCGACGAGACCACCGACCGGGCCGCCCTCCGGGCCGTCCTCACCGCCTTCGGCGCCGACGCCGCCCTCGACCTGGACGCCCTCGACGCCTCCGTCGAGGACACCCTGCCCGCGGAACTGCTGCGGACCGACGACTATCTGACCCACCCGGTCTTCCACCAGCACCGCTCCGAGACCGCGATGCTGCGCTACCTGCGGCGGCTGGCCGACCGGGACTACGCGCTGGACCGGGGGATGATCCCGCTCGGCTCCTGCACCATGAAGCTCAACGCCACCACCGAGATGGAGCCGGTGACCTGGCCCGAGTTCGGCCAAATCCATCCCTTCGCCCCGGCGGACCAGGCGGCGGGCTATCTGACCCTGATCCACGAGCTGGAGGAGCGGCTGGCCGAGGTCACCGGCTACGCCAAGGTGTCCCTCCAGCCGAACGCCGGATCCCAGGGCGAACTCGCCGGACTGCTCGCCGTCCGCGCCTACCACCGCGCCAACGGCGACACCGGCCGGACCGTCTGCCTCATCCCGTCCTCCGCGCACGGCACCAACGCCGCCAGCGCCGTGATGGCGGGCATGAGGGTGGTCGTGGTCGCCACCGCCGACGACGGCGAGATCGACGTCACCGATCTGCGGGAGAAGATCGAGCGGTACCGCGACGAACTCGCCGTACTGATGATCACCTACCCGTCGACGCACGGCGTCTTCGAGGAGCACGTCGCCGATATCTGCGCCCGGGTCCACGAGGCGGGCGGCCAGGTCTATGTCGACGGCGCCAACCTGAACGCGCTGGTCGGTCTCGCCAAGCCGGGCGAGTTCGGCGGCGACGTCTCGCACCTCAATCTGCACAAGACGTTCTGCATCCCGCACGGCGGCGGCGGCCCCGGTGTGGGTCCGGTGGCGGTCCGGGCGCATCTCGCCCCCTACCTTCCCAACCACCCGCTCCAGCCCGAAGCGGGCCCGGAGACCGGGGTCGGCCCCATCTCCGCCGCCCCCTGGGGCTCGGCGGGCATCCTGCCGATCTCCTGGGCGTACGTCCGGCTGATGGGCGGCGAGGGGCTGAAGCGGGCGACGCAGGTCGCCGTGCTGGCCGCCAACTACATCGCCAAGCGACTGGAGCCGCACTTCCCGGTGCTGTACACGGGCCCCGGCGGGCTGGTCGCCCATGAGTGCATCATCGATCTGCGCCCGCTGACCAAGGCGACCGGTGTCACCGTCGACGACATCGCCAAGCGGCTGATCGACTACGGCTTCCACGCGCCGACGATGTCCTTCCCGGTCGCCGGGACGCTGATGATCGAGCCGACCGAGAGCGAGAACCTGGCCGAGGTCGACCGCTTCTGCGAGGCGATGATCGCGATCCGGGCCGAGATCGAGAAGGTCGCGACGAGTGTCTGGCCCGCCGACGACAACCCGCTGCGGAACGCGCCGCACACCGCGGCGGCGCTGGGCGGGGCCTGGGAGCACGCGTACGGCCGGGACGAGGCGGTCTTCCCGCCCGGCGTGAACGCCGCCGACAAGTACTGGCCGCCGGTGCGCCGGATCGACGGGGCCTTCGGGGACCGTAACCTGGTCTGCTCCTGCCCGCCGCCGGACGCCTACGAGGGCTGAGCCCGGCCGGGCACGGCCGACATGCCACGGGGCCGGTTCGGGGAGTGCGTACGCACCCCGACCGGCCCCCGGTTCGTTCCCCTATGCCGCGTGCGCCGCCAGCGGGCGGTGCGGGGCGATGATCTGCCCGTCCGGCAGCAGCTCGCCGGTGTCCTCGAACAGAAGGACGCCGTTGCAGAGCAGGCTCCAGCCCTGCTCCGGGTGGTGCGCCACCAGTCGGGCGGCGTCCCGGTCGGCTGAGTCCGCTGTCGGGCACGATGGCTGGTGCTGGCACATGGGCGGGTTCTTTCGCTCTGGTGTGATCAGTGTCCTGCGGCTCGATGAAGTGTTCATGGCCGCCCCCCGTATCTCTCTCGGTCCGGTCCCAGTGTTGCCCCACGGGCGTTGTTCCGCAGGGATTTCACGACACCTCGTCTCTCTGATGAGAGACGTATCACCCCCGAGGATGGTTCAGCTCAACCGGACTGTCCTTTCGGGTGGTTGGGGCCTGGTCACAACGGACTAGCCCGTTCTGGCCCATGGCGGCCGGGGCCGGAAAGCGGCGTGCCCCGTGAATCCGCTGACGCGGGGTTCACGGGGCACGCCGCCGCCGGGGCGCCGGGGGCGGACCGGGCCGGGCGGGGGGAGACGTGTCGGTGGCCGGGACCGGCCGTTCGGGGGCGGCGGACCGCCGCCCGGGGTCAGGCGGGCGAGCCGAGGAGCCCGGCCGGGGTCAGCCGCAGGGTCATCACCGGGAGCAGTTCGGCGACCTCGTACGGCCGGTGGGCGGCGATCCCCGGCGGGGCCGGGGCGAGCGGTACCAGCAGGTCGGCCGGGCCCAGCCCGGCGTCCGACGCGTCCGCCTCCGGTTCGGCGTGCAGCCAGAGCGCCAGCATGTACAGCGCCGGAATGGAGAGCAGCCGCGGCTGGAACGGGGTCACCGACGACTCCGCCTGGCGCAGGGCGAGTTCGGTGGAGGCCAGATAGGGGCCCTCGAAGAAGTGGGAGAACGTCCAGCCGTCCGGGGTGAGCAGGGTCTCCGCCGCGGCGACGGTCGCGCCGTCGCCGCGGAGCAGGAACCGCCAGCCCAGCAGGCGGGTGCCGGCGTCGGCGATGGTGTGCGGGTCGACCTGGTCGAGCACATGGACGGGCAGCGGGCACTCCGGGCTGACGGGTCCCTGGACGGACCTGAGTGCCGGGGGGCGGTCCTCGCGGACCGCGGATGGGGTACTGAGTGCCGCGAGAACGCTGCGAAGGGCAGGCGCGGGGGCCGGGAGGACATGGAGCGGCATGGTGGGTCGCCTCTCGCTCGGGAGACACGGTGAACCTGGGCGTGCGCCGACGGTGCTGTCACGCGGTGCCGGGGCCGGCACGCGGCGACGGCACCGGCGGGTGCCGGTGTCGTCGGCTCCGACAGCGCTGTCGGTCGAAGGCGCGGGGATCTCGGGGGGACCGGAAAGACCGCCGGGCCAACTCGCCGCCCGTTTGCAGAGTTTATAACACTCACGTTCGTACAGTGATTCCGCTAGCGCGTTCCGTGAATGTCGGCAAGGCGGATTCAGGTCTCATCGACCGGGTGGACGTACGGTTTTTCCGGGTCACCCCCGGCGGCGGCCAGGTATTTTGCCCCCGGCGCGGTAGGCCGAAACCTGTCGGCGTTTGTCACCAGCCACGGGACCCGTGTCCCCGGAGTAACCGGACCGATCGGCGGCGGGGGTTCGCCCGCCGTTCGCCGCCGCTTCGGCATGAGCCGTTCGGTGACGGATGCCACACTAGCGGTCCCGCCCCGCCCCGGCCGCGTTACGGATCAATCAGTCTGGGCATTATCGTCCCGGAGTCCGCCGGGCCGCCCCCGGGCGGTGGGCCCGGGGACCCTGTCGCAGCCACCCGAGGAAGGACACTTCATGGGGGACAAGGTCGCGTCGGACGGTTTCGAGTTCTCCGATCGCCGGCGATACCGGAGAAAGCTCCAGCAGTGCCTGGCAGGGCTCGGGCGACTGCTGGCCGAGCAGCGGTTCGACCGTCCCAAGAATCTGATGGGGCTGGAGATCGAGCTGAATCTCGTGGGCGCCGACGGACAGCCGCGCATGATGAATGCGGAAGTTCTGGAGCGTATCGCCAGCCATGATTTCCAGACCGAACTCGGAATGTTCAACCTGGAGGTCAATATCGTGCCCCACCGGCTCGGCGGGCGCGTTCTGGACCAGTTGGCCGAGGAGCTGCGGGCCGGTCTGGGATATGCCGACCGCAAGGCGAACGAAGTCGGTGCCGGAATCATGATGATCGGCATTCTGCCGACCCTGCAGCAGGACGATCTGGTCAGCGGCAACCTCTCCGCCGACCACCGCTACACCCTGCTCAACGAGCAGATCGTGACCGCGCGCGGGGAGGAGTTCGCCCTCGACATCGAGGGGGTCGAGCGGTTGAACTGCGCCTCGTCGTCCATCGCGCCCGAGGCCGCCTGCACCTCGGTCCAGCTCCATCTCCAGGTCACGCCCGACCGGTTCGCCGATGTCTGGAACGCGGCCCAGGCGGTGGCTTCCGTGCAGGTCGCGGTGGGGGCCAATGCCCCGTTCCTGTTCGGCAAGGAGCTGTGGCGGGAGTCGCGGCCACCGCTGTTCCTCCAGGCCACCGACACCCGTCCGCCGGAGTTGCAGGCACAGGGTGTCAGACCGCGTACCTGGTTCGGGGAGCGGTGGATCACCTCGGCGTACGACCTCTTCGAGGAGAATCTGCGGTTCTTCCCGGCGCTGCTGCCGATCTGCGACGACGAGGAGGAGCCGCTGCGGGTCATCGACGAGGGCGGGGTGCCCTCGTTGCACGAACTGGTCCTCCACAACGGCACGGTCTACCGCTGGAACCGGCCGGTGTACGGGGTCGCGGGCGGGGTGCCCCATCTGCGGGTGGAGAACCGGGTCCTGCCCGCTGGCCCCACGGTCACCGATGTCGTCGCCAACGCCGCCTTCTACTACGGCCTGGTCCGGGCGCTGGCCGAGGAGCAGCGGCCGGTGTGGAGCAGGCTGCCGTTCGAGACGGCGGCGGAGAACTTCGACACCGCGTGCCGCGACGGTATCGACGCCGAGCTGAAGTGGCCGCGCCCCGGCCGGACCGGCGGGATCACCACGGTGCCGGTGGCCAAGCTGGTCCGGGACGAACTGCTGCCGCTGGCCGCCGCCGGACTCGACGCGTGGAATGTGGAGCCCGCCGACCGAGACCGCTATCTCGGGGTGATCGAGGCGCGGTGCAAGCGCCGGATGAACGGGGCCTCGTGGCAGGCGGAGACGTATCACCGGGCCCTGGAGGCGGGGCTGGAGCGGGACGCGGCCCTGGCCGCCACCACCCGGCGCTACCGCGAGCTGATGCACCACGGGGAGCCGGTCCATACCTGGCCCGTGGGATTCCCCGGCCCGAGCGCCTGAAGCGTCCCGGGCCCGGCCGTACCCCCGCCGGACCGGTCCCGGCCCTTCGCCGTGCGGGACTCTCCGCGGGTCGGGACCGGTGCCGCGGGCGGTGTCCGGACTTTCCTGTGATGGGATGAGCCGGGACAGCGGTACGCGGCCGACGGGAGGCAAGGGTGGCGACTGAGGCGGGACGGGTGGCCGGTTCCCTTCCCCCGGAAGGGCCGGGGGCGTGGCTCCGGGAGGGTGTGCTGTCCCGGAAGACGCTCCGCTCCGAGATGCTGCTGGTCCTCGCGCTCTCGCTGGGCGCGAGCGCGCTGTCGTCGCTGATCAGTTTTATCGGCGCGCTGACCCGGCCGGGCGGCCTCAACGAGCAGGCCGCCACGCTGAACGGCTCGTACGCTCCGGGGCGGCCCTGGCTGGATCTGGCCTGGCAGCTCTTCGGGATCGCGACGGCGCTGGTCCCGGTGGCGCTGGTGGCGCATCTGCTCACCCGTGAGGGCGTCGGCGGACTGCGGGCGATGGGCTTCGACCGGGGTCGCCCCTGGCCCGATCTGGGGCGGGGGACCCTGCTCGCGGCCGGGATCGGCAGCGCCGGTCTGGCCTTCTATCTGCTGGCCCGGGCGGCGGGGTTCAATCTGACCGTCGTCCCGGAGTCCCTGCCCGACGTGTGGTGGAAGTTCCCGGTACTCATCCTCTCCGCGATCCAGAACTCCGTGGTGGAGGAGGTGATCGTGGTCGGCTATCTGCTCCACCGGCTGGGGCAGTTGGGCTGGACCCCGACCGCCGCGCTGCTGGCGAGTTCGGTACTGCGCGGCTCGTACCACCTCTACCAGGGCATCGGCGGCTTCATCGGCAATGTGGTGATGGGCGTCGTCTTCGTGCTGCTGTACCGCAGGTGGGGGCGATTGGGTCCGCTGGTCGTCGCGCACGCGCTGCTCGACATCGTGGCGTTCATCGGCTACGCCCTGCTGGCGGGCAGGGTGGACTGGCTCCCCACGCCCTGACTGCGGCCCCTCCGGGCCGGATCCCGGGCCGGACCGGGCGCGACCCCTGGCGGGGCCGCGCTGGCGGGTCAGGGCGCGGCCAGCAGTTCGCCCTCGATGACCGTGACGGCGCTGCCGGTCAGCAGGGTCCGTTCGCCCCGCAGGGCCGTACGGACCAGGCCGGTCCTGGCCGAACCCTGGAGACCGGTCAGTTCGGTACGGCCGAGCCGCGCCGACCAGAAGGGGGCGAGGGCCGTATGGGCGCTCCCCGTCACCGGATCCTCGTCGATACCCGCGTTCGGGAAGAACGCGCGTGAGACGAAGTCGTAGCCGCGGCCGGGGTCCTCGGCCTCGGCCGTGACCACGAGTCCGCGCCGGGAGAGCCGGCCGACGGCCGCCAGATCGGGTTCCAGGGCGCGTACGGTCGCCTCGTCGGCGACCTCCACCAGCAGATCGCCGATCAGCTCGCCGGTGTCGTGGACCGAGACGGCGGGGGCGCCGATCGCCCGCTCGATGCCGTCCGGCAGTTCGGCCGGGAGCAGCGGCGAGGTCGGGAAGTCCATGGTGATCGTCCCGTCGTCGTGGACGGTGGCGGCGAGGACGCCGCAGCGGGCGGTGAACCGGACGGTGCCGGTCGCGAGTCCCGTCTCGCCCAGGACATGGGCGGTGGCCAGGGTGGCGTGCCCGCACATGTCGACCTCGGTGACGGGGGTGAACCAGCGCAGGGCCCAGTCCGTTTCCCCTTCCCCCCGTCCGCCGGGCAGCGGATGCGCGTAGGCGGTCTCGGAGAGATTGACCTCTGCGGCGACCCGCTGGAGCCAGTCGTCGGCGGGGAAGGCGTGGGCGTCCGGGAAGAGCACCACCCCGGCGGGGTTGCCCCCGAAGGGGTGCGGGGTGAAGGCGTCGACGATACGAATTTTCATGGGGCGACGGTACGGGCGGTGAGCGTCGCGTCACCAAGGCCAATCGGGGACGTCTGGCCCTGAAGGCGCGGAGCGGGGATATCACCGCGCGGGGCGGGGCGATGCCGGGTTCTCGGTGGCGTTGTGGCGGGCAGCCCGCCCCATTGCTTATCGGTTGCTTGTTCGGCGACGCATTCCGATATATCGTTGAAGTGTCGTGATGGATCAACGATGGAAGGAGTACGTGATGCGTCCGCAAGGAGACGACGAGTACGGCCGGGGGCAGTGCGGCGGACCCGGACATCGTGGCTGGGGCGGCTTCGAGGGGCGCCGGGGTGCCTTCGGGCAGTTCGGCCCGCCCTTCGGCGGACCGTTCGGGGGCCCCTTCGGCGGCGGTCGCGGCCGGGGCGGCGGCCGGGGAAGGGCCCGGCGCGGTGATGTGCGGGCCTCGATCCTGGCCCTGCTGAAGGACCGGCCGATGCACGGTTACGAGATGATCCAGGAGATCGGCGAGCGCAGCGGCGGGGCGTGGAAGCCCAGCCCCGGCTCGGTCTATCCGACCCTTCAGATGCTGGAGGACGAGGGTTTGATCGTCAGTGAGAGCGAGGGCGGCAAGAAGCTCTTCACTCTCACCGATACCGGGCGCGCCGAGGCCGAGTCGGGGCCGGAGGCCCCGTGGGAGGACGCCGGTCGCGGGGTCGACTGGGACACCGTCAACGAGATCCGGCAGGCGGGCTGGGGGCTGATGGAAGCCTTCGGGCAGGTCTGGAAGACCGGCAGCCCCGAGCAGCGCCAGAAGGCCCTCGAAGTGATCAACGAATCCCGGAAGAAGCTGTATCTCATCCTCGCCGACGAGCGCTGACGGCGATCGCGGCGGTCCCGGCCGTCGACCGGCCGGATGGTGAGGCGGTGGGCCCCGTACGCCGATGGCGGGGCCCGCCGCCGTTCGGTGTGCCTGACGGCCGGGGCTTCCTCGGGCGTCGGCCCGCCCGGCTGCCGCGGCCCTGTTCCGGCCGGGCCCCGGGGCCTCAGCGCCGCTCGGGCGCGGGGTGCCGCCAGATCCCGGCCGCGTCGAAGCGGTCGGACGCCCGGGGGTGCGGACCCTCGTCATGGCAGTGGAAGGCCGCCCAGAAGACGTCCGCGCGCAGCGCCGACGCCGGTGCGTACACCCGGTACACGTACTCCCGGCCGTCCGCGGCGGGCAGGGCGACCAACCAGAACATGCTTCCGGTGACGCGCCCGCACCGGGGCCGGTTGCTTGCCCGAGGCATCCGACCGGGGCGACGAGGGGCACAGGGGGGCGCACGGGCAAGGCGGCGCGCGAGCCCGGGACGGGATCGTTGTGATCTCATCCGTAAGGAGGAGAAATGCTCCGCCTGTACCCAACTTCTGCTGGATGGGCGAATAGGCCCGGACGGGGACGCTTTCCTCGCCCTTGCCTGATGGGGTGGGAGTTGTGCAGATCCCCGTCCCGCGACCGCTTCGGCGGTCAGCCGTCCCGCGAACCGTCGTCGACACCCGGCTGACCCCCGAACTCGCTTCGGTGGTGTCGGACGCGCGCCGCCGGGCCCTGCGGGTGGGGGACCGTCAGATCGATACCGCCCATCTGCTGCACTCCCTGCTCGAAGCCGACCCCGACGCCCGGGCGGTGTTGGGGCCCGGGACCCGGGTCGCCCGGGTGCTGGGCTATCTCGCCCAGCGCGCCATCGGCTACGGCCTGCGCTGGCGGGGCTCCGTCGAGGACTCCGGCGCGGTACCGGTCGTACGCCTGCCGGAGCCGAGGACCGTCGGCGGCGCCGGGACCTGGTCGCCCTCGGCCGCCGACGCCGTGGAAGGCGCGCTGGCCCGGGCGGCCCGGCGCGGCGCGGGCCGGGCCACCGGGGTCGATCTGCTCGAAGCCCTCGCCGCGGATCCGGAATGCCGGGCGATGGAGGTCCTGCGGCGGGCCGGGGCCGCGCCGGGCGCACCGGGCGTCGCGGGCTGACGAGGGCGACCGGGCGGCGCGGGCCGAGGCGGCCGAGGGCTCCCGCCCCCGTACCATCTCGACATGCGTCACAGGGTCGACGGTCATGACCCCTGCTGACATGATGTGCCGATGCAGGCGATCTCCGGGAGAAAAAGCGGCCTGGGCATCGCCCTGGTCTCCGCCGTCGCGTTCGGCGGTTCGGGTGTGGCGGCCAAGCCGCTGATCGAGGCGGGCCTGGACCCGCTGCACGTGGTCTGGCTCCGGGTCACCGGCGCCGCGCTGGTGATGCTGCCCTTCGCCTGGCGCCACCGCGACCTGGTCCGCCGCAAACCCGTACTGCTGCTCGGCTTCGGGCTGCTGGCCGTCGCCGGGGTGCAGGCGTTCTACTTCGCCTCCATCTCCCGGATCCCGGTCGGGGTCGCGCTCCTGGTCGAGTATCTCGGCCCGGCCCTGGTGCTGGGCTATATCCGGTTCGTCCAGCGGCGTCCGGTCACCCGCGCCGCCGCCGTCGGTGTCGTTCTCGCCGTCACCGGTCTGGCCTGTGTGGTCGAGGTCTGGTCCGGGCTCGGCTTCGATCTGCTGGGGCTGCTGCTCGCCCTGGGCGCTGCCTGCTGCCAGGCCTGCTACTTCATCCTCTCCGACCACGGCGGCGACGACGCCGGGAACCGGGCCGACCCGCTCGGGGTGATCGCGTACGGACTTCTCGTCGGCTCCGTCGCGCTGACGGTGGTGGCCCGGCCGTGGAACATGGACGCCGGACTGCTGGGCGACAGTGTCCTGATGGGCACGACTGAGGTGCCGGGCTGGCTACTGCTGGCCTGGGTCGTCCTGATCGCGACCGTGGTCGCCTACATCACCGGGGTGGTCTCGGTACGGTCCCTGTCGCCGCAGGTCGCGGGCGTGGTGGCCTGCCTGGAGGCGGTGGTCGCGACCGTCCTCGCCTGGGTACTGCTGCGCGAACATCTCTCCCTGCCGCAGATCATCGGCGGGGCGCTGGTACTGACGGGTGCGTTTATCGCCCAGTCGCAGGCCCCGAAAGCCCCTTCCGGACCTGTCGCCTCCGGGGACGGCCGGGGCGGGGAGGCCGGTACGCCCCTGCCCACCGCCGGAGGTACGGCGGTGGTGGCGCGGGGCGCCGAAGGCGAACTGTCCGCGGGCCGTTCCGGGGGCTGACGCGCCTCCGGCGAACGGCGCCTCCGTGGGTCAGAGACGGGCGAGATAGCCGGGCAGCGGTACCGAGGGCGCCAGGTCGTCCGCGGGGACGGGCGTGCCGTACCGGTGGTGCACCGGTACGACCCCCGTCCAGTACGGCAGCTCCACGTCCTCCGGTTCGTCGCCGGGACCGCCGGAGCGGATCTTCGCCGACACCTCGGCCAGTTCGAGCCGGAGGACGGCCGTCGCCGCGGCCTCCTTGGGGTTCGCCGGACGCGAGTCCGCCGACCGGCCGGGCACCACATGGTCGACCAGGGCGTCGAGCGCCGCCGCCTTCTCCGCCGGGTCGGTGACCTGGTGGGCGACGCCCTGCACCACGACCGACCGGTAGTTGATCGAGTGGTGGAACGCCGAACGGGCCAGGACCAGGCCGTCGACATGGGTGACCGTCAGGCAGACCGGCAGGCCCGGGTCCGCTTCCCCCGCCATCCGCAGCGGCCGTGAGCCCGTCGAGCCGTGGACGTAGAGCCGGTCCCCGACCCGGGCGTAGAGGGTCGGCAGGACGACCGGCCGGCCGTCGCGGACGAAGCCGAGGTGGCAGACGTACGCCGCGTCGAGTATCGCGTGGACGGTGTCGTGGTCGTACGCCGCGCGCTCGCGGAGCCGGGTCGGGACGGTCCGCCCGGTGGGCTCGTAGGCGGTCGGCTCGGCGGTGGCGGCGGAAGCGGTGGCGGCCGGGGTTGTCGACGAAGTGGTGGCCGAGGTGTCCGACATGACAACTCCATTGCACTAGTGCATAATCTGGTTTGTGCTAGGAGAGTATCGGATCACGGGGCGGGGCGCATCGGAGATCGCCGCCAGCGTCGAACGCGGAGTCGCCGACGGCTCCCTGGAGCCCGGCCGTCCGCTGCCGCCGCTGCGGGAGCTGGCGGGCGAACTGGGGGTGAACCCGAATACGGTCGCCGCCGCCTACCGGACCCTGCGCGAGCGGGGCATCATCGAGACGGCCGGACGGCGGGGGAGCCGGATCAGGGCCCGGCCCGTCAGCACGGCGCGCGGCGCGATCCGGGTGGACGCGCCGCCCGGTGTACGGGACGTCAGTCACGGCAACCCCGATCCGGCGCTGCTGCCCCCGCTCGCGGACGTACTCGCCGCGGCCGCCCGCCGGCAGCGGCGGGTCCCGGAACTCGGGCTCTACTCGGGCCCCACCGTCGAGCCCGAGTTCGCCCGGCTGGCCCGGGCCGCCCTGGACGCCGACGGAGTGCCGCCCGGCCCGATCGCCGTGACCTCGGGCTCACTCGACGCCGTCGAACGCGTACTCGCCGCGCATCTGCGCCCCGGTGACCAGGTCGCGGTCGAGGACCCGGGCTGGGGCAGCCTGCTCGACCTGGTACCGGCGCTCGGACTGCGGCCGGTCGCCGTGGCGGTCGACGACGAGGGGCCGCTCCCCGAAGCGGCGGCCCGGGCGCTGGCCGGGGGAGCGCGGGCGATCGTCGTCACCGACCGGGCGCAGAACCCGACGGGCGGCGCGGTGGGCCCGGCCCGGGCCCGGGAACTGCGGGACGTACTCCGTGGCTTCCCGCGCACCCTGCTGATCGAGGACGACCACGGCCACGGCATCGTGGACCTGCCCCTGCATCCGCTGGCCGGGACCACCGACCACTGGGCGCTGGTCCGTTCCACGGCGAAGGCGTACGGCCCCGATCTGCGGACCGCCGTCCTCACCGGTGACGAAACCACCGTGGACCGGGTCACGGGACGGCAGTTCGTCGGCCCCGGCTGGGTGAGCCGGCTACTCCAGTCCGCCGTCGCCCGGCTGTGGGCCGAGCGCGCCGTCGACCCCGCCGCCGTCGCCGGGGCGTACGGCGAGCGGCGCGACGCCCTGATCACCGCCCTCGGGCGGCGCGGGGTCGCGGCCCACGGCCGCAGCGGGATGAACGTCTGGGTGCCGGTCGGGGACGAGACCGGGACCGTGGCCCGGCTGCTGCACTCCGGCTGGGCGGCCTCGCCGGGCGCCCGGTTCCGGATCTCGGCGCCGCCGGGCATCCGGCTGACCGTCTCCGGGCTGACCGGTGCCGAGATCGACGCGCTCGCCGCCGCCGTCGCCGGGGCGATGGAACCGGCGCGGCGGAGTTACGGCTGAGCGGCGGGGCGCCGCGCCCGTACGCCCGCCGCCCCGCGACCACGCAGCGCCGTCACCCGCCGGTCCGGCCCGGGCCTTCGAAGCCCCGGTCCGGTCCCGTACGCCTTCTCCGGTCAGTGGGCCCGGCTGCCGTCACCGGCCCCGCAGGCTGCGGGTGCGGGAACGGGCGCCGGGGCGGTGGTCACCGGGGATTCCCCGGCGGGATCCGGTCCCGGCGCGGCGTCCGTACCGCCGTCGGCCAGGGCGGTCGGGGCCGTGGCGACCGGGGCCACGGCCACCGGGGGTCTGGGGCGCGACTGGCTCAGCGCCGCCCCCGCGATGATGATCAGGGCGCCCACCGGGGTACTCCAACTCAGCCGTTCACCGAGGACCGTCACCCCGGCGATCGTCGCGATGACCGGGGTGAAGTAGGTGACCATCTGTGCCGTCGTCGGGCCGACCTCGGCGACCAGCCCGTACTGGACGAGCATAGCGAGACCGGTGGCCAGCGCCCCCAGGGCGGCTATCGACAGCAGCGGCACCACGGGGAACGAGGTCGGGATCGTGGTGAACAGCGGGGTGACGACGGCGAGCTGGACCGTGGCGACCGACAACTGGGCGGTCGTCAGGGACAGGTTCGAATGGGAGCTTCCGGCCAGGGTGCGGCGGACGTAGATCCAGCCGATCGGATAGCTCAGGGACGCCAGCAGCGCGAAAGCCGTACCGGTGGGCTCGATACCGGAGAAGCCCTGCCACGCGCCGAGCACGGTGAGCACCCCGAGGAAGCCGAGCCCCAACCCGGCGACCTTGCGCCGGGTCGGCCGGTCCTCCGAGAGCGCGACCAGCGACAGCACCATCCCCCAGAGCGGCGAGGTCGCGTTGCAGATCGCCGCCAGCGCCGAGGGGATCGTCTCCTGGGAGTACGCGAACAGGGAGAACGGCAGCGCGTTCAGCAGAAACGCCGCCACCGTCAGATGCAGCCAGGTCCGGCCGCCGCGCGGCAGCCCCTCGCGCCGGAACGCCAGGGCGACGGCGAGCACCGCCGTACCGAACAGCAGCCTGCCGAAGGTGACCTGGAACGGCGCGTATCCCTGGACGCCGACCTTGGTCAGCAGAAAGCTCAGGCCCCAGATCACGGAGAGAAAGGCGAAGCCGATACGCCAGTCGAGCCCGGAACGACGGGCGGTGGCCGTGGCGGGGACGGACGGGGCGGCGGGCGCCCGGGAGACGGTGGTCATGACGTCCACTGTCACTCCCGAAACTTCGTAGCACAAGTGAGATTTTCTTAGCTGAATGGATTAGCATTGCTTATATGTTGAATCTGGAGCGCCTGCGGACCCTGGACGCCCTCGCCCGGCACGGCTCGGTGAGCGCCGCGGCCGACGGACTGCATGTCACGACCTCGGCCGTCTCCCAGCAGCTGTCCAAGCTGGAGCGGGAGGTGGGTCAGCAACTGCTGGCCAAGAACGGCCGGGGTGTACGGCTCACCGACGCGGGCCGACTGCTGGCGGACCATGCCGCGCGCATCCTCTCCCAGGTCGAACTGGCTCAGGCCGACATCGAGGCACAGCGGGGCCAGGTGGTCGGCGAGGTACGGGTGGCCGCCTTCCCCACGGCGGCCCGCGGGCTCTTCCCCGGCATGCTCGCGGCGCTCCGCTCCGGCCATCCCGATCTGCGGGTACGGACCCGTGAGGTGGAGCCGGAAGGCGGTATCAGCGGGGTCATCCGGGGCGATGACGACCTGGCCGTGGTCCTCGACTGGAGCAATAAGCGGCTGCCCGTCCCCGGCGGGCTGGCGCAGGCCAGGCTGCTGGACGACCCGCCCGATATCGCGATGCCCGCCGGGCATCCGCTGGCGGACCGGGCCGAGGTCGACCTGGAGGACTTCGCGGACGACGACTGGGTGTCGTGGCCCGAGGGCGAGTTCTGTCACGAGTGGCTGACCTTCACCCTGCGCTCGCGCGGTATCGAGCCCCGGATCCCGCATCTCGCGGGGGAGCACCACACCCAGCTCGCCCTGATCGCCGCCGGGTTCGGGGTCTGTGTCACGCCCCGCCTGGGGCGCGGACCCGTACCGGAGGGTGTGGTGCTCGTGCCCGTACGGCAGCGGGTCCTGCGGCATGTCTACGCGGTGTGGCGTGTCGACGCGGACCGGCGGCCGTCGATCCGGGCCACCGTACGGGCGCTGACCGACGTCGCGGCGGGTCCGGCGGCGGGCGGCCCGGCGTAGACCGGGGCGAGTGCGCCGGCCGGTCGGGTCGGCCCGGGGCGGTCGGCGCTTCGGATTCAGCCCGGCGCGGGCGCCTCGTACCAGGCCAGGAAGTCGCGTACGGCCTCCGGCGGATTGGCCGCCTCGGTGGCCTCCACCTCCCAGCCCGGGGAGTACATGTCGAAGACCACGACCGGCAGCGGACGGCCGAAGATCCGCTCGATCCGGCCCTCCGCGTGCAGCCGCCGGGCCACCCCGACACAGGCCGAGGCGAAGTGCTCCCGGAGGAGTTCGCGCCGGGTCTCCCGGGCGTCGCCGGGCGCGCCGCCCTCCGGCGCCTCGTCCCCGAACCACAGACCGAGCCGCCGGACCTCCGCCGTGTACAGCCGGGAACCCACCGGATCCTCGGGCACGTTTCCCAGCGTCTCGAAGCCGTCCAGGCGCCAGTACGCGTAGTTCCAGCGGGCCTCGCCGGGATCCGTGCGCAGAGTCTCCCGCTCGTACCGGCTCTCCGTGTTGTAACCGATGGCGACATAGGGGCGGCGGTCGTCGTCGTCCGTCCGCCAGATCCGGAAGGAGAGGGCGTAGATCTCCGCCCGCAGCTCCGCCGGGAAGCGCGCCAGGACGCCCGTCGCCGCGTCCAGGAGATGGGCCGAGAAGCCCTCGTGATGGTCCGTCACCCCGGCGCTCCTCCGATCCGGATCCCTGGCCGCCCGGATGCCGGTATCAACCCCCGGGCCGGTCACGGGCACTGTATGGCACCCCGTTCCGGGGCATCGGACCGGTCCCCGGAATCCAGCGGTCCGGGCCCCGGCCCCATCCCGGACCGCCGGATTCCGGTGCTACAGTGCCGAACAGGTGCTACCAGAGCATCTGCCGACGAGGGTGGCCGTACCGGTTCCGCGTAAAGACGGCCTCGTTGGAGGCTGAAATGCCGAAAACGCCCGATCCCCTTGAGCGCGACGACGCCGGCGCGGCGGGAAGCGACTCACATCGTCATCAGCATCACCACGGCCCTTCGGGCCACTCCCACCGTTCTGAGCACGGACACTCGCACAGCGGACATTCGCACAGCGACGCCTTCGCCGTGAAGGAAGGCAAGTGGGCACAGCTCGCCGAGGAGAGGATCTCGCTCTTCCGGCACGACGAAGAGATCCAGCGGGGCCTGGCCCATGGGTTGCAGGGTTCACCGACCCTGGTCGACCGGACGATTCCCACCTTCTCCCGCGGTGAACTGCCGCACTTCGCCGGTGAACGGGGCACCTTCCTCAAGAGCCCGTTCCTGGAGGACGTCAACCAGATCGAGGACGCCGAGGTCGCCGTCTTCGGGGCGCCCCTCGACTCCGGCGCCACCTACCGGCCCGGCGCCCGGTTCGGCCCGCAGGGCATCCGCCGGTCGACCAATCTCTTCGGCACCTACTGCTTCGAACTCGGCGTCGATCTGCGTGAGCAGCTCAATATGGTCGACATCGGAGACGTCTTCACCATCCCCGGCAACCTGGAGAAGTCCTTCGACCAGATCAGCCAAGCGATGGCCCATGTCTACCAACGGGGAGTGTTCCCGGTCATCCTCGGCGGCGACCACTCCATCGGCTATCCCACCATCCGCGGAATGGCCCCGTACGTCGACGGCAATATCGGGATCATCCACTTCGACCGGCATGTGGACACCCAGGAGACCGATCTCGACGAACGCATGCACACCACCCCGTGGTTCCACGCCACGAACATCAAGAACGCCCCCGCGACCAATCTGGTCCAGGTCGGTACCGGCGGCTGGCAGGCGCCGCGCGCCGGGGTCAAGGTCGGCCGGGAACGCGGCACCACGGTGATCACGGTGGGCGACATCGAACGGGTCGGTATCGACAAGGTCGCCGAGATCGCCCTGGAGACGGCGTGGAAGGGCGCCAAAGCGGTCTATCTCTCCTTCGACATCGACGTCATCGACGCGGGCTTCGTCCCCGGCACCGGCTGGCCCGAACCCGGCGGGCTGCTGCCGCGCGAAGCCCTCAACCTCATCCGGAAGATCTCGGCCCCCGGTCTCGCCGGACTGGAGGTCGTGGAGTGCGCGCCGCCGTACGACTGGGCCGAACAGACGGCACTGCTCAGCTCCCGGGTGATCCTGGACTCCCTGGCCGTCCTGGTCCGCGAGGGCCACCTGGGGAAGAAGGCGGCGGTCCGGGACCGCCACGCGTGGGGGCCGCGAACGGCGGCCTGACGACTCTCGACGTGCCGGCACCACGGCCTATGTGCTGGACGGTGCCCTGCGGCCCGCGCCCGACGGCACGGCCGGGGAGCTGTATCTGGCGGGCGCCGGTGAGGCGCGGGGCT
>NZ_JBFADP010000078.1:0-27919 GCF_040641415.1 Streptomyces sp. NPDC020875
GTCGGGCCGTCGGTGGCCGGTGTGGTGGTGGCGTACGCGGGCCATCCGGCGGCGTACGCCGTCACGGTGCTGACGTTCACGGTCTCCGTACTGCTCTGTCTGCGGCTCGCGCCCGCGCCGCCCGCCCGCGAGGCGGAGAAGCCCTCCTTGAAGGGCATCGCGGAGGGCGCGCGTTATGCCTGGTCACGGCCGGTACTGCTGGGGACGTACGCGGTCGATCTGGCGGCCATGGTGTTGTCGGCGCCGATGGCCCTGCTGCCGTTCCTCGCGGACGAGCTGGAGGCCGAGTGGTCGCTGGGGCTGATGTTCGCGGCGATGGGTCTCGGTTCGGTCGTCCTCAGTCTGACCAGCGGCTGGACGGCCCGGGTCCGGCGGCACGGCCTGCTGGTGATCTTCGGCGCCGCGGGCTGGGGCGTGGGCATCGTGGGCGCGGGCCTGGTGGGGAACGTCTGGCTGGTCCTGGTCTGTCTGGCGGTGGCGGGCGCGGCGGACATGCTCAGCGGGCTGGCCCGCTCGACGATCTGGAACCAGACGATCCCGGACGGGCTGCGCGGCCGGCTGGCGGGCATCGAGGTGCTGTCGTACAGCGTCGGTCCCCAGCTGGGCCAGGTCAGGGCGGGCGCCCACGCGGGCTGGACCGGTACCCGTCCGGCGATCTGGGCGGGCGGTGTGGCCTGTGTGGTCTTCGTCGGCGCGCTGGCGGCGGCCCTGCCGAAGCTGGTCGGCTACGACGCCTCGACGGACGAGGACGCCCTGCGCCGCCGGGCCGAGAAGGAGTCGGCGGAGGCGGCACCCGGCGACCACCCGGCGGCCGGGGCCGGGAGTCCGCTGCCGACGACGCAGCCGTAGCCCGCGCGGCCGGGCCCCGCGTACGGCCCGGGGCCCGGGGCCCGTACGAACCGTGCCGCCGGACCGGCCGGGACCACCGGGCGGGCTCTACGCCGCCGGAGCCGTCACCGGCCCCCGGGGCCGTCGTCCGCTCCCCCGTCGGCGGGCTTGTCGTGCCAGCGGGGGTCCGTCTCCCACTCCTCGTTCCGTTCGCGGGCCGTCTCCATGGCGGCGGCGGCCTCCTTAGGGGTGGCGTACGGGCCGAAGCGGTCCTTGGCGGGACATTCGGGGCCCTCCTCGACCTTCTGGTGCTTCAGGCAGTAGAACCATTCGCCGGGCTTACCGGTCGGTGCCTTCTTGAACAGGGCCATCGCCGCTCCTTCCCCCTCGTGGATCGTCTCTCGTGGGCCGGGCGGCCGGGACCGGCCGCTCGCGACCATGCTGCCCCACCCCCGCTGGTTAGACTCGTCGGCATGTCTGGCCAGTCGCTGCTCGTGCCCGGGGTGCTCTCCCCCGCCCGTTCCGTTCCCGCCGCCATCAAGCGCCCCGAGTACGTCGGGAAACCGGCGCCGACCCCTTATACGGGGCCCGAGGTGCAGGACCCGGAGACCGTCGAGCGGATGCGGGTCGCCGGGCGGATCGCCGCCCGGGCGATGGAGGAGGCGGCCCGGCGCATCGCGCCGGGGGTGACCACGGACGAGCTGGACCGGGTGGCGCACGAGTACCTCTGCGACCACGGCGCCTATCCGTCGACCCTGGGCTACCGGGGCTTCCCCAAGTCGCTCTGCGCCTCCGTGAACGAGGTGATCTGCCACGGCATCCCCGACTCGACCGTGCTGAACGACGGCGACATCGTGAACCTCGACGTCACCGCGTTCATCGGCGGAGTGCACGGCGACAACAACGCCACCTATCTCTGCGGTGACGTGGACGAGGAGTCCCGGCTGCTGGTGGAGCGGACCCGGGAGTCCCTGAACCGGGCGATCAAGGCCGTGAAGCCGGGGCGGCAGATCAATGTGATCGGCCGGGTCATCGAGTCGTACGCCAAGCGGTTCGGCTACGGCGTGGTGCGGGACTTCACCGGCCACGGGATCAACACCTCCTTCCACTCCGGGCTGATCGTGCCCCACTACGACGCCCCGCACGCGACGACGGTGATCCAGCCGGGGATGACCTTCACCATCGAGCCGATGCTGACGCTGGGGACCCACGAGTACGACATGTGGGAGGACGGCTGGACCGTGGTGACGAAGGACCGGAAGCGGACCGCCCAGTTCGAGCACACGCTGGTCGTCACGGAGACCGGGGCGGAGATCCTGACGCTGCCGTGAGCCGCCGGGGGCGGGCCGTCTCCCGGGAGTCCCTTGCCGACAACGCGTCGGGAAGGTGTTGACTTAGGTAAGCCTAAGTAGAGAGAATCGAACCGGCAACAGGCATACCCGACCGTCGGCGTTTTCGTCGGTCGCGTTCCGTTCGCGTCTTTTGCCGTGCTCCTTCCCCTCGCCTCCCGGAGGACCGCCTTGGACGTCACCGCAGCCACCACCGGCACGCCCTTCTCCCACCTCCTCCGCACCACGACCCACGACAAGCACGACGAGGCCAACGCCTCGCCGTTCATCGGCCATCTGCTCGCGGGCAGACTCGGGATAGCCGCCTACGCCCGCTACACCGAGCAGCTCTGGTTCGTCTACCGGGCGCTGGAGGAGGCGGGCGAGGCGCTCAGGGACGACCCGGTCGCGGGTCCCTTCGTCCGGGACGAACTGCTGCGTACGGTCGAACTGGAGCGCGACCTGACCTTCCTCCTCGGCGACGGCTGGCGGTCCGGGGTCGTACCGCTGCCCGCCACGGCCGCCTATGTCGCCCGGGTCGAGGAGTGCGCCAGGACCTGGCCCGCCGGGTTCGTCGCCCATCACTACACCCGCTATCTCGGCGATCTCTCGGGCGGCCAGGTCATCCGCGACCAGGCGGAGAAGACCTGGGGCTTCAGCCGCAAGGGCGACGGCGTCCGGTTCTACGTCTTCGAGGAGATCTCCAACCCCGCCGCGTTCAAGCGCATGTACCGGGAGTTGCTGGACACGGTGAACGCGGACGATCTGGAGAAGCAGCGGATCGTCGAGGAGTGCCGCCGGGCGTTCGACTTCAACAGCGCCGTCTTCTGGGAGCTGAACGAGGCGTATCCGCTCAGCGCCTGAGCGGCTGAGCGTCCGGACACGGGAACGGCCGGAGGGCCGGGGATCCACCGCGGATCCCCGGCCCTCCGGCCGTCCGGTAACGCTGTGACGGTGCCGGGCCCGGAGGTCAGCTCATCAGCCGGAGCGCCGTCGCGACGCTCAGCCGCCGGGCGGGCACCTCGGCGGGCGGCGGTACGAGGGCGAGCACCGGAGCCTGGGAGACCAGCCGCACCCGGCCGCCGATCTCGACCTCGCCGTCGGGGCCGGGGGCGGTGAGGATCTGCGAGCCCGCGCCCTGGGTGATGTTGAGGGCCCGGCCCAGACGGTCCGTCAGCAGCAGCGCGCCGCCGCCGCTCGCCTCGTCCTCGGCGGGCCCGGTCGCGGCGGCCCCGGGCCCGGCTCCCGGGGGTGCGGCCGGGAAGGCCCTGGCCCGGACCCGGCCCGCCGCCTCGTCGTCCCAGGCCCAGGCGTAGCGGGCGGTGGCGCCGGGCGGCGGTACGGGCAGCGCCTCGACCTCGGCCGGGGTGGCGTACCGCTCCAGTACGTACGGCGGGGCCCAGGCGGCGCGTACGGTGATCCAGCTGAACTCCCCGTCGCCCCGGGCCCAGACGGGTCCGGACGGCGGATTCAGCTCCTCCAGATCGAGCAGCCAGGCGGCGCCGACCAGGGCGTGCGGGGCGAAGGGGAGCCGTCCGCCGGGGGTGTGCAGATCCAGTACGCCGCGTTCCGGGTCGTCGACGAAGACGGTGTCGCCGCCGCCACCGGACCCGCCGGACCCCTCCGCCAGTTCCCGGCGGGCCGCCGGGTCGCGGTAGGGGCGGGGATCGCGTACGACGGACAGGTCGCTGCCGTGCCGCCCGTCGGGGGCACAGAAGACGCGCAGGACGTCGAGCTGTTGGCGTTCGTTCACCCGGGCATTGAAGCACCGGTGGCCCGTGCACGGGTCCCCGCCGGCGAATCCGTCACCAACGCCACACCAATAGCTGGCCGAATAGGCGGTACGACCCTGGCCGGTTGTCGCCGCGTACGGGGGCGGGGTCGGCGGGAACTTCGGCGAACCGGGACGGGGACGACGGCGGTACGGGGCGGCCTGTCGGGGCCGTCGCCGTACCGCCGTCGCCATGGCGGGTCAGAGGGTCAGAAGGTCAGGATCCGGCCTGCTGACGGCGGCGGGCCAGGAACACCGCCCCGGCGCCCGCGGCCACGACACCGCCCGCGGCGGCGAGCAGCCCGGCGGTGGGGAGTCCGGCGCCGGTGCTGGCAAGGGAGCCGCCGGTGGAACCGCCGACCGAGCCACCGCCCACGGAGCCGCCGGTCGTACCGCCCGTGGTGCCGGTGCTGCCTCCGGTCGTCCCACCGGTGGCGGCGCCGCCGGTCGAACCGCCGGTCGAGCCGCCGTTGGAGGCGCCCGCCGAGGTGTCACCGGGCAGCTGGGCCGACTTGTCGAGGGAGACCGCGAGGGTCACCGGGTCGAGTTCGACGCCCGGCTTGTACATACCGCTGAACGCCTTGGAGCCCTCGGCGGTCAGCGTGGCCGGGACACCGGTCAGCCGGACGAGCTTGTTCTCGGCCTTCAGCGCGCCCGAGGGCACATTGAGCGCCGCGATGCCGTAGTCGTTGTACGTGGTGACCTTCCCGGTGTTCTTGTCCTTGGTGACGACATCGGCCAGCAGCAGGCCGCCCTTGGCCCCGTCGACCCGCACCTGGAGGTCGCTGAGCTTCAGGTCCAGCGCGTTCACGCCGGTGGTGGGGTCCTTGTGGCCGAGGAAGCGGACCGCGCCGCCGAAGGACGCCTTGAGGGACTTGTCCTTCGCGGTGAAGGTGCCCTTGCCCTTGGGGAAGCGGAAGCCGCTCGCGGTAGTAACGGTGCCGTCGGAGACCTCGATCCGGCCCTGGGCGTAGCCGGTGGTCACGTACTCCCGGAACTTCTTCTTCACACCCCAGTCGAGGTTGCCGTCCACGACGGTGCCCTGGTCGGTGGCGGATTCGGTGCCGGTGCCAGTGCCGCCGGTGGTTCCGGTGCCGCCCGTACCGCTGGAACCGGTGCCGCCGGTTCCATTGGCGCCGCCCGTACCGCCGGCACCGTTCGCCCCGCCTGCGCCGTTCGTCCCGTTGGAGCCGGAACCGCCGGTGCCGTTGCCGCTCCCACCCGCGCCGGAGCCGCCGGTGCCGTTGGTCCCCGAACCGCCGGTACCGTTGCCGCCGCCGTTGGCGGAGCCCGTACCACCGGAACCGGAACCGGAACCAGAGCCGCCGGAACCGGAGCCGCCGCCCGTGCCGGAGCCGCCCATGTCCGGGGTGACGGTGAGCGTCACCGGGTCGAGCGCCTCGCCCGCCGGGTACATCTCGTTGAACGCCTTGGAGCCCTCGGCG
The DNA here is from genome assembly GCF_040641415.1 of Streptomyces sp. NPDC020875. Taxonomy (NCBI): domain Bacteria; kingdom Bacillati; phylum Actinomycetota; class Actinomycetes; order Kitasatosporales; family Streptomycetaceae; genus Streptomyces; species Streptomyces sp. NPDC020875. The sequence continues at coordinate 5,373 of NZ_JBFADP010000078.1, forward strand.
GTCAGCTTCGCCGGGATGTCCTTGAAGACCATCGCGCCGCCGGGCCCGGAGCCCATCGAGGCGCCCTTCAGGTCCAGGGCGGCGATCTCGACGTCCTGCCGCGCGGCCTGCTGGTTGAAGGTGACATCGGCGGTGATGGCGCCCGTGGTGCGGTCGCTGCGGAACTTGATGTCGGTGAGGGTGATCGCGAACCGGTGTCCGGTGGCGTCGAAGGTGACCCCGCCCCGGAAGGACGTGGTGACGGCCTTCGTCGCCATGCCGTAGCTGCCGGTGCCCTCGGTGAAGCTGAACGGGCCGTTGCCGTCGGCCTGCCGGGCGCCGTCGGCGACCTTGATCGAGCCCTTGGCGGTATCGGTGACGTATTCGCGGAACTTCTGCTTGAAGCCCCAGTCCAGCACGCCGTTCTTCAGCGGGATCACGGCCGGGGCCGCGGTGCCGTCGGCCGCCGGGCGGGTGGTGTCCGCGGCGAAGGCGGGAAGGCTCAGGGCGGTGGCGCCGAGCGCGACCGCGGTGGCGGACGCGGCGGCCACGGCCAGTCGGCGTCGTCTCGTTGCTGACATGAGGGTTCTGCTCCTGCTGTTCGGGGGTGCGAGATGAGGGGGGGTGGGGGTCAGTCCGTGGCCGCGGGGGCGGCGGGGGCGGCGTCGGCCGCCGTCGCGCGCTTGCGGCGGACGAGGTAGAAGGCGATCGCCAGGGCCACGGCCAGGACACCCGCGCCGACGGCGGCGAGTACACCGGCCGAGGGGCCGGAGTCGGCGGACGAGGCGGCCGGTGCCGGGGTGTCGGACGCGGCGGCGGACGGGGTGGCGGCGGAGGGCGTGGCCGCGGCGGTCGGTCCGCTGCCCAGATCGGGCAGGGCCGGAAGCTTCGTGACGGCGGCCGCGTCCACGGCGACGGCGAGCGAGACGGGGTCCATCGAGGTGCCCGCCTTGTACATCCCGCCGAACGCCTTCGAGCCGCCCTCGGTGAGGGTCGCGGGGACCTCGGTCAGTACGGCGAGACCGTCCTTCGGGGCGAAGTCCGCGGCGGGGAAGGTGATCAGGGGCACGGCCCGGGTCGTGGTGGTGCCGTTGACGACGTCCGCGCTGAGTGTGCCCTTGCCGCCGCTGATCTTCGCGGTGACCTTGGTGAGGGTGAGGTCGAGATGGGCTCCGGTGAACCGGACCGATCCGGCGAAGGCGGCGTCGAGGCTCTGCTTCTTCGGGTCGTACGCGCCCTTGCCCTGCGGGAAGCGGAAGAGGGCGCCGCCGTCCCGGGCGCCGCCGGAGAGGGTCCACTTGCCCTGGGAGATGGCGCCGGTCACGTACTCCCGGAAAGTTCGCCGCACGCCCCAGTCGACGGCGGCGTCCTTCACCGTCCCGGCGGCGGGCCGCCCTTCGGGCGTGGCGCTCGGGGAGGGCTTCGTCGCGGGGGCGGAACCGGCCGGGCGGGGCTCGGTCAGATCGACGCTGAGGCTGATCGGGTCGAGCGGGGTGCCTGCCTGGTAAAACCCGGCGAAGGCGGTGGCGCCCTGGGCGGTGAGCACGGCCGGGATGGTGGTGAGCTGGACCGGGCCGCGTCCGCCGCGCATGTCGACGCCGGAGAGGTCGAGGGTGGCGAAGGCCACCTGGGTGGAGCGGGTCACCTTGCCGGTGCCGCGCGCCTTGCTGACCAGGTCGAGGTGGAGGGTGCCCCGGCCGCCGGAGACCTTGACGGTCGGGCGGCTGACGGAGAGGTCGAGTTCATGGCTTCCGTCGGGCTTGCGGTGTCCGGTGAAGTGGGCGCCGCCGGTGAACCGGGCCTCGAAGGCGCCGGTGCCGGGGTCGTAGGAGCCCTGTGCGGAGTGGAACCGGAACTGGTTGCCGCCGACGGTGGCGGCGCCGGAGGTCAGCCGGTAGTTCCCCTGGGCGATGGGTCCGGTGACATAGGTCTGGAAGGAGGACTTGAGTCCCCAGTCGAGTCTGCCGCCCTGGACCGTGCGTTCGGCGGCCTGGGCGGCTCCGGCCGGGACCAGCGCCCCGAGCAGGGCCGCGAGCAGCACGGCGGCGAACGCCCGGGCCGATCGGTACGGCGGCATGGGAACCCTCCTGGGGCGGTGGCGTCCGCCCGGTGGCGGCACGCGGTGGAAAACGATCTCCCGTCGCGCCGCGGGCGCGGGCGGGGAAGGAGCCGGCCAGGACGGGGACAGCCGGGACACACACGCCCTGGCCAGCAAGGTAAGGCTAACCTAAGCTAAACCCGGCTCCCACGGGTAGCCCCCGTCCGGCACCGGTTCCGGTCCGGACGGCGGGGGACCGACCCCGGGACCGGCAGGACCCAGCAGGCAAGGCCGCGACAGGAACAGGACGGTGCCCCCGGTGCCATCGGACCGCAGAAACCCCTTGGTGCGTACGGCGATCGCCGCGCTCGCCCTCGTCGTCGCCGTGGTGGCGACCGGCTGCGGCGGTGGTGGTACGACAGCCCCGTCGGGGGCGGCCGGGCAGCCGGGGCAGGCCCCCGCCGACCGCGTGGAGCCGCTGGCCGGGACCGCGCGGCCCGAGCTGCCGGTGACGGTCGCGTCGGCCGACGGCCGCCGGGTCACCGTCTCCTCGGTGGAGCGGATCGTGCCGCTCTCCGGCTCGTTGAGCGAGATCGTCTATACCCTCGGCCTCGGCGACCGGGTGGTGGCCCGCGATGTCACCGCCACCTTCGAGCAGGCGAAGCGGCTCCCGGTGGTGACCCGGGGCCATGCCGTCTCGGCCGAGAGCGTGCTCTCCCTGAAGCCGACCCTGGTGATCGCCGACACCAACACCGGCCCCGCCGAGGCGATCGACCAGATCCGGGACGCCGGGATCGCCCTGATCACGGTGGAGACCGCGAAGTCCCTGGCGGACGTACGGCCCCGGATCGAGGCCGTCGCCGCGGCGCTCGGCGTCCCCGCGGCCGGGGACGGGCTGGTGGAGCGGACCGAGTCGCGGATCGACGCCGTCAGGAAGACCATCCCGGCGCCGGGGAAGGACGGCGACAAGCCCCGGGTCGCGTTCCTCTATCTGCGCGGCACGGCCTCCGTCTATCTGCTCGGCGGCGCCGACTCGGGGGCGTCGTCCCTGCTGGAGGCGGCGGGCGCGGTCGACGCGGGCAAGGAGTCGGGGCTCTCCAAGGACTTCACGGCGATCACCAGTGAGGCGCTGGCGAAGGCCGCGCCGGACGCGATCCTGGTGATGTCCAAGGGCCTGGCGTCCGTCGACGGGGTCGACGGGCTGATCAAGATCCCCGGGGTGGCGCAGACCCCGGCCGGGATGGACCGGCGGGTGGTGTCGATCCCCGACGGGGTGATGCTCAACTACGGCCCCCGGACCGACCAGGTACTGAAGTCGCTGGTCGACCAGTTGTACGGCGAGTCGCGCGGCGAGGGCGGCGGCGAGGGGACCGGCGCGTGACCACCGTGACCAAGTCCGTCCCGGCGACGGAACGGGTGGAAGAACCCGCCCCGCCGAAGGTCCGCCGCTCCACCACCTGGCTGCTCACCGCCGGGCTGCTGGGCGCGCTGTTCACGGTCGCCCTGGTGTCCGCCGGATACGGCGCGTACGACATCCCCCTGGGGGACGTACTGGCGTCGGTCCGGCACCGGGTGGGGCTCGGCGGGCAGCCGCTCGACCGGGTCGGCGAGAGCGTGCTGTGGAACGTCCGGCTGCCCCGGGTCGTCCTCGCGCTGCTGGTCGGCGCGTCCCTGGGCTGCGCCGGGGCCCTGATGCAGGGCGTGTTCGGCAATCCGCTGGCCGAGCCGGGGATCATCGGTATCTCGGCGGGCGCGGCGGTCGGCGCGGTCGCCTCGATCGCGCTCGGTCTGACCCTTTTCGGCAACTGGACGGTGACGGTCTTCGCCTTCGTGGCCGGGCTGCTGACCGTCTTCCTGGTCTACGCGATGTCCCGTTCGGGCGGCCGGACGGAAGTCGTGACGCTGATCCTCACCGGGGTCGCCGTCAACGCCTTCGCGGGCGCCCTGATCGGGCTCTTCGTCTTCTTCGCCGACAACGCGCAGATCACCCAGATCACCTTCTGGCAGCTCGGTTCCCTCTCCCAGGCGACCTGGCCGAAGGTGCTCGCGGTGCTGCCGTGCACCCTGGCCGGGCTGCTGGTGGCGCCCCTCTACGCCCGCAGGCTCGATCTGCTGGCCCTGGGCGAACGGCCCGCCCGCCATCTGGGCGTGGACGTCGAACGGATGCGGATCACCCTGATCCTGGTGGTGGCCCTGCTGACGGCCGCCGCGGTCGCCGTCGCCGGGATCATCACCTTCGTGGGGCTGCTCGTACCGCATCTGCTGCGGATGGCGAACGGCCCCGGGCACCGGTTCCTCGTCCCCGGGAGCGCCCTGGGCGGCGCGCTGATGCTGGCGGCGGGCGATCTCGCGGCCCGTACCGTGGCGGAGCCCGCCGAGCTGCCGCTCGGGGTGCTGACCGCGCTCTTCGGCAGCCCGTTCTTCTTCTGGCTGCTCCGCAGGACCCGTCGCAGGCAGGGGGGCTGGGCATGAGATCGCTCTTCGCGGGTCTGGCGGTACGGGAGCGGGAGCTGCCCGCCCGTCCCGAGCGGGGCGCCGTCCTGGCCGAGGCGGCCGGGATACGGATCCGGCTCGGCGGGCGCGAGGTGCTGGCGGGCGTCGATCTGGCGGCCCGCTCGGGTGAGGTGCTGGCCCTGGTGGGCCCCAACGGGGCGGGCAAGTCGACCCTGTTCGCGGCGCTGGCGGCGGATCTGGTGCCGTCGGCTGGCACGGTCCGGATCGCGGGCCGCCCGGCCGGGGAGTGGGTTCCCCGGAAGCTGGCGCTGCGCCGGGCGGTACTCCCCCAGTCGTCGGCGCTGTCGTTCCCGTTCCCGGTGGCGGAGGTGGTCCGGATGGGCCGGGCGCCGTGGGCGGGGACCGTACGCGCGGACGAGGACGAAGCGGCGGTGGCCGAGGCGCTGCGGGTGACGGAGACCGAGCCGTTCGCGGACCGTTCGTTCGCGGATCTCTCCGGTGGAGAGCGGGCCCGGGTGGCGCTGGCCCGGGTACTGGCGCAGCGGACGTCGCTGCTGCTGCTCGACGAGCCGACGGCGGCGCTCGATCTGCGCCATCAGGAGCTGGTGCTGCGGATCTGCCGGGAGCGGGCGGCGAGCGGGGACGCGGTGGTGGTCGTCCTGCACGATCTGGGTCTCGCGGCGGCGTACGCGGACCGGATCGCGGTCCTCGACCGGGGGCGGGTGGCGGCCGACGGGCCTCCGGCCGAGGTGCTGGACGCGGGGGCGCTGAGCCGGGTCTACCGGCAGCCGGTGGAGGTCTTCCCCCATCCCCGGACGGGGGTTCCGGTGGTCCTGCCGGAACGGCCGTAGGGCCGGGCGCCCGTGTTTTGAGGACACGGCCCGGCGTCGGGGGCCGTTGGCCTCCCGGTTCACCGGGTCGTAGGCTCACGGCCGGAGGCCGGTCCGATTGGCCCGGACCGGCCTCCGTCGTGTCGTCCCCCGGGTCGTGTGCGGTGGTTCAGGAGGCGTCGGGCCGCCAGTCGAACGGGAAGTGCTTGCTGGAGCCGCCCCGGTACTCGGCGGAGAAGTCGAAGCCCTCGGCGTGGTCGTCGCTCACCACGCCCCAGGTCGCGACCTGGCCCGGTCCGACCTCGGCACCGGGTGCGTTGATCAGCTGCACCCGCCGGCCGGGGTCGGCGGTGGGTCCGGTGAGCGCCTCGGCGCCCACGTTCACCTTGTCGGCGACGGAGGCGCGCCAGTAGGCGAGGTCCTCGGCGGCGTCGAAGACGATCGGCGCGTAGGTGACCGCGCGCACTTCACTGATGAGGGAGCCGAACTTGCCGGGCCAGCCGCCGACATTGCCCCGGAACAGCTCCTCCAGGGCGTCCCGCTGCTCCTGGGTGCCCTTGGCGTCGATATAGAACATCACCTTCATCGTGGCGTCGGGGTCGTCGACCCACATATTGCCGGAGAACTCGCCGAGCGCGACCACGCCGAGGCCGTCGAGGCGGACGTCCCCGAAGTACCCCTCGTGGATCTGCCAGACGAGGGTGAAGCGGCAGCAGCCGTCGGTCGGCGACTGGGCGAAGGTGCAGGGGCAGGGCATCGAGCAGCTGCAGACATCGAACCACTCGCCCTTGAGGTGCCAGTCCGTCGCGGTCATACGGTTCCCCTCTCCAGTGGAGCAGATACCCCGGCGGGGTATCGAACTGACGCGAGATTAGTTCGCGGCCCGTCGCGGTGTCAAATACCCGAAGGGGGTATGGGTATGCCGTCGGGGCGGCTCAACTGACCTGGCGGGAGAGGCCACTTCGGGCGGAGTCGGCTACCGGTGTGACGTTTCAGCGGCCCCGGTCACGGGCACCGCGGGTAATCCGTTCGGCGGATTCGCCGGAAAGCGGCTCTCCCGTATACCTGAAATACCGCGACAGTTCGGAGGTCGGGCATGACTGCACCCGTTCCGGCGGCGAGCGTACGGCTCGTACGGCCCCAGGACATGCTGGTGATCGGCTTCGCCTTCCACAACCTCCGCCCCGATCCGGGCTCGGACCCCCCGCGGCTGCTCCGGATCGACCCGGAGTCGCCCGGTGTCGTGGTCGTCGGCTTCGAGTCCCAGCACGTCACCGAACAGACCGTCTACGAGAACGAGCCGGACCGGCCCGCCCCCGGGTCGATCGCCGCCCGGACGGTGGGGCCGAGCCGGATCGCCTTCGTCGTCCCCGAGACCGTGAAGACGATCCCGTACACCGAGACCGGACTGCTGCGCTGGTGGCAGTGGGTGATGCGGGTGGTGCCCGGCGCCGGGCGGCCGGCCGGCCCGGAGACGGATCTGCTGGTGGTGGACTGGCTGCATCTGACCCCCGAGCTGTACGCGACCTGGGACCACGCGGAGACCCCGGTGGAGCACGACGGCCGGACCGAGCTGTGGCACACCCGGCTCGCCGCCCGGGGCCCCACCGGACGCCCCGCCCCCTTGGCCGACCCCGCCTCCCCACCCGCCCCCACGGTTCGCGCGGTGGCCGCCGACGATCCGGCGAATCCGCAGGAGGCCAGGCTCTTCGGCGCGCTCAACCCCGAGGGCTTCGACTACCGCCAGCTGATCACCCTCACCAACCCGCCCGAGCCGGACGCCGCGCCCGTGGACGCGGCGCTGCTCGCCCTGAGCGCCACCGGGGCCACCCTCGATCTGGACGGCCGCTGGGAGCCGACCGTCACGCCGGGGCTCAACCTCAAGCACTGGGAGCACCACGCCTGGCAGGGCCGGGACAACAAGGTGATCCTGGAGCAGTACGGCTTTCTGATCCCGTACGGCCACCGGGCCCTGCTCTTCACCGAGACCAAGCGGACCTTCGACGCCACCACCGGGGTGGCCTATCTGGAACAGCGGCGGTTCGTCCGGATCTCCGAGCCGGTGAAGGAGTACCCGGGGGCGTACGGACTGCCGTTCGGGGGACGGTCGCTGCCCTTCACCCGGATCGCGATCGAGGGTCCCGTACCGCCGGTACTGCCCCGGAGCCCCGAACCGCTGCTGGCCGGGCGGCCGGAGCACGGGTTCTGGATCCAGTCCGTCGAGACCGGCGCCGATGTCGCGTTCGTACTGCGGGGCACCGACCAGGCGGGCCGGGACCAGCGGTTCACCGCCCCCCTGGGGTTCGTCCCGCACGACGTGGCCGTCCAGATCCCCCGCCCCGGTACCGTGCTGCGGGAGTTGATCGACGCGTACGGCGGATTCGACCGGATCACCGGCGACGCGCCGGACTCCCGGCGGTCGGTGGACCTCGCCGGACAGGAACTCGGCTATACCGCCGAGGTCGATCCGGGCACCGCGACCCATCCCACCCAGCGGGTCTTCTGGGGCCTCCAGGGTCCGCCGGGCGAGCCCGCCCCGCGCCCCGACAGCCCCCTGTTCTTCCCCCGCATGCTGGCCGCCGAGGCCCGGCTCTCGACGCTGGACGCGTTCTACGGCCCCGGGGCCCCGGTCGTCCTCGGCTACGACGAGCGGTATCTGCGGGACGCCTTCACCGGCAACCCGGGCGAGGTGTACGTCCGGGTCCGCGACTCGGTGGCGTCCCTGGCCTCCGGCGAGGACCGGCCGGTGCAGCGGCTCCTCCTCAACAACAGCGGGATCGGCGGCATCTGGACGCCGAACCTCGACTGCGGCGGGGTGTCACGGGCCATCGGCGCCGTGGGCGGGAACGCCGAGACCGTCGACCGGCTCCGCGACGAGGGCGAGATCACCGGGAAGAGCTACTTCAACATCAGGGACCAGCTGAACCGGGCCGTCCTCTTCGGGGCCACCCTGCTGGCGAACGTACTGCCGGACAACGCGGGAGGGACCGAGTTCGCGCCGAGGATCAAGAAGGAGACCCTGTACCCCAAGAACCCGAGTACCGGGATCCCCAATACCGGCAAGCGGCCGGCCGGGCACCGGATGACCATCGAGTTCACCACCCCCCTGGTCGACGCCGGGCCGTTCCGGGCCCTGGTCGGCAACAACCGGGCCCGGCTCGATCTGAAGATCCTCAACGAGGTGAGCTACGCCGAGGGCTCCAACACCAACACCGCCTCCGGCAAGATCTCCCTCTTCGAGCTGAGGCTGATGACGGCGACGCCGGGACTCCAGTTCATCGGTGTCGTCTTCAAGGACTTCACCTTCAAATTCGACCACGACGGCGGGCCGTCCTTCGAACCCGGCGTCGACGCGGTCAGGTTCTACGGCCCGCTCTCCTTCGTCGGCGTCTTCCAGGACTACATCGGTGACGCCTTCAAGGGCGTCAGTATCTTCGGCCTCAAGCTGAAGACCTATCTGGAGATCACCTATACCGAGGTCAGGGTAGGTGTCACCTTCGGCCTGGAGGACATCAAGATGGGGCCCGTCCTGCGGGTCACCAACTGCGTCCTCTCCGCCGGGATCGTCGTCCCGTTCGAGAAGAAGCCGGTCAGGGCCGCCTTCGGATTCGCCCGTGAGGACGAGAAGTTCAATATCACCGTCTACGGCTTCGGCGGCGGCGGCTTCCTCACCATCGAGGTGAGCGAGAAGCGGATGGAGAAGATCGAGGGCGCCCTGGAGGCCACGTACACCCTCGCCTTCGACTTCGCCCAGGTCGCCACCGGCCTCGCCCGGATCGCCATCGGCGTCTACTTCAAGCTGGAGCGGGGCGAGGACGAGGACGAGAACTCCAAGGACGAGGTCGTGCTCCGCGGCTACGTCCGGGCCACCGGACGGCTGAGCGTCCTGGGGCTGATCAGCATCACCGCCGAGTTCTACGCCGACCTCCAGTACCGCGAGCTGGGCGGGGAGACGGCGGTGACCGCACACGTCCGGCTCACCGTCTCCATCGACATCCTCTTCTTCCATGTCTCCGTGGCCCTGGAGTTCTTCTACAACCTCAAGGGCAGCATCTCCGACCAGTCGCTCACCGGGAACCGGGGCGCCCGGGCCGTCGCCGCCGAGGAAGAGCCCACCTCGTTCGGCGATCTGATGTCCCGCCAGGACTGGGAGCAGTACTGCGCGGCCTTCGCGGGCTGACGTACCCGGCCCGCGCCCTCCGTTCCGCCACTCCGTCCGAGGAGACCGTCCCATGGCAGCCTCACGCATCGTCTGGACCCCGGTACCGGCCGGGCGCGCGGGCGGCCGGCTCAGGCTTTCCGTCCTCGTCTCGCCCCGGCTCGCGGGCCCGGGCCAGACCCTCGCCGACTATCCCGAATGGCTGGAATGGCCCGCCCAGAGCCCCCGCTACTCCCTGGTCTTCGGCACCGGACCGGCCGTCCCGGCCACGGCCGCCGGACCCGCGCCCCGACTCGATCTGTGGCGGCAGCTCTTCCCGGCCACCACGCCCGTCACCGCCCGGGCGGCGGCCCTCGCGGCGGCGACCGTACCGCCCATCCGGTCCTGGCCGCCCGTCAGCGCCCGTGACCTGGCCCGCTCCGAACACGCCGCAGCCACGGCGTTCAACGCCACCGCGCCCCTCAGTGTCAACGCGATGGCCTCCCGGGGCCCCGGGCTGCGCGACGGCGACCGCGACGGCGACCCGAACAGCGGCCGGGGCGGTGACCGCAACGGCGGACCCCAGCCCGATCTCGTCACGGACATCCCCATCCCCCCGGCCCGGCTGGCCCGCGCCCGGACGCTGATCGCCGACGCCCTCGCCCGGGACGGCTACTTCCTCGGCGGCCGGCTGGACGACCCCGACTCGCCGTTCGAGTACTTCTCCGCCGCCCAGATCGACTTCCTGCTGGCCCGGCAGTTCCACGAGCGCAAGGCGTCGGACAACCCCCCGCCGGGCGGCGGCGATCTCACCGCCCATACGCTCCGGCTCGCCGACGGTGACACCGTCGACTTCCATGCCGCGCTCGGCGCCGTCGCCCAGTACCCGGCGCTCCAGCGGGCCCTCGGGCTGGTCGTCGACCTCACCGTCGAGGCCGGGGCTCCCGGGGTGCCGGACGCCGGGGACCCGGTGCCCGTCGCGCTGCGGGTCGAGTGGCCGCCGCTGGCCCCCGCCGGACCGTACGAAGCCGTACTGCCCGCGGTCAACGCCACCCTGACCGCCACCCGCTTCGCCGCGAAACCCGCCGGGGACCTGGCCGAGAACGGGCTGCTACGGCTGGACTCCGACCGGTTCGAGGTGGTCGAGGTCGACGCGGACGGCACCGCGGACGCCCTCTCCGGCTTCGGCCAGAAACTCATCGACCGCAACGACGCCTTCTCCGGCGCCCCCGCCGTACCCCCCGACGCCGGACTCCCGATCGCCGTCGACCCCGGCGCCGAACCGGCCCCGCTGCCCAGCCACCGCGCCGACAGCATCGGCGTGGTCCAGCGCGGCCGGGCCAGAGAACTGCGCGACCGGCTGACCCGGGCCGCCTTCCGGGCCGCCGCGGCGCCCTCCCTGCTGGCCGGCGAACCCTTCGGCGCCGAGGAGCTGGAGTACGGCATCCGGGTCGACGTCTGGGACGACGTGACCCGCCGCTGGCACTCCCTCTGCCGCCGCGACGGCGTCTACGACTGCGGCGAACTCCGCTTCGAGGCCCGCGACGAGGGCACCGTCCATCTCGCGCACACCACCACGGTCGACGACGACCCCACGATCTACCTCCATGAGTCGGTCTTCGCCTGGGACGGCTACAGCCTCGCCGCGAGCCGCCCCGGCAGCATCACCCGTACCGTCGACGGGGAAGAGGTCTCCGTCGGACCCGACTCCGACCCCACCGGACCCGTCCGGCTCCGTACCTCCTTCCGGGCCCGCGGACTGCCCAAGCTCCGCTACGGCCGCGGCTACCGCTTCCGGGCCCGGATCGTCGACGTCACCGGCAACGGCCCCGGCCCGGACGACCCCGCCGCCGACGACTTCGGCACCGCCACCCGGCTCGTCCGCCATCTCCGCTTCGACCCCGTCGGCTCGCCCGACCTGCTGCCCGCCGCGCCCCGCACCCAGGGCGAATCCCTCGCCCTGCTGGTGATCAGGGGCAACTACGACGACCCGGCCGACGGGATCTGCGAGCGCCGGATCGCCCCCCGCCGGACCAGCCCGGCCGTCGCCGAGCGGCACGGCATGTACGATGTCGCGCCCACCCCGGTCAACCCCGGCGGCCTGGACCGGCTCGCGTACGGCGACATCGCGCGCCGCGATACGGCCGGTTTCACCGGCGGCACGGACGACCCCGGCGGCTGGGGTGACACCCCGTACTACGAACGCGCCCCGCTGGAGGTGCCGTATCTGCCGGACGTCCTCGCCCGCGGCGCCGCCTTCCACGGCCTGCCCGGGCTGCCGCCCGGCGAGGTCTTCCCCGTCGCCTTCGACGACCGGCTCTCCTGGCCGCGCCGGGCGCCGTTCACCCTGCGCCTGGAGCACGGCACGGGCGGCCCCGCGTACGACTCCGTACGCCGTGTCCTCACCGTCCGGCTGCCGCCGGGCCGGATCGCCGACGTCTTCTGCTCCGCCCGGATCGACGAGGCCGACCTGGACGTCCTCGGCGTCTGGCGGTGGTTCCTCGACAGCGGTCTCAACCCGCCGCCCGGTACCACCGTCGCCGATCTGCGGCGGCTCGCCGCACAGGGACGGCTCTGGCAGTTCACCCCCACCCGGCCGCTGAAACTGGTGCACGCCGTCCGGCAGCCGATCACGCCCCCGGTGTTCGGCAAACCGCTCGCCGTCCGGGTCCCCGGCGACACCTCCGCCCGGATCGTCGACGTCCTCCGCCTCGACCGGACCAGTACGGCCCAGGTCGACATCAGCGCCGACTGGACCGAACCCGGCGACGCGCCCGTCGACCCCGCACCCGTCGTCCGGACCGGCCGGGCGCATCTCACCACCCTCGCCACCGCCCCGGCCGACCCCGACGGCGACCGGCTGCGGCTCGACGCCCGGCACGAGTTCCACGACACCCTGCACCGCACGGTCACCTACACCGCCGTGGCCGCCACCCGGTTCGGCGAGTTCTTCACCGAGACCGGGCGGACCGTGCTGACCGGAGTCGAACCGTCGGTGATCTCCCCCCGCGAGATCGCCTCCAACACCCTCACCGTGATCGACCCCACCGACGGCCGGAAGTACGCCGACACCGACTACATCGCCGATCTCGCCGCCGGGACGATCCGGCGCTCGGGCCCCGGCTCGGCGATCCCCGACGGCGCCACCGTCGAGGCGGGCTTCGTCACCGGCCCGGTGACCCGGGTCAACACCGAGGCCCAGCGGCCCGTCGTGGTCACCGTCCGCTCCTCCGCCCGGCCCACCGCACCCGATATCGCCTACCTCGTCCCCACCTTCGGCTGGGAACGCGCCCAGGACGACAGCGGCATCACCAGCACCCGGCGCGGCAACGGACTCCGGGTCTATCTGCGCCGCCCCTGGTACTCCTCCGGCGACGGCGAGGAACTCGGCGTCGTCCTCTCCCCCGACGGCGCGCCGCCGCCCGCCCTGCGCCCCTGGATCACCCTGCGCGGCCAGGACCCCCTCTACGCCTCCGCACCCACCACCCCCGCGCCCGGCACCGCCGAGTTCCCCCGCGCCACCCGGACCGCGACCGGACTCGTACTCGCCGAATCGGCGACCGTACCGGAGCTGCCGAAAGCCGCCGTCGCCGCGCACGCCGTCGGCTACGACGAGCGGCGCAGGCTCTGGTACTGCGACCTCACGATGGTGCCCGACCCGTCCCACCGCCCCTTCCTCCGCTTCGCGTTCGCCCGCTACCAGCGGCACTCCCTGACCGGCCTCGAACTGTCGCCCGTCGCACTCGCCCAGTTCGCCCAGCTCAATCCGGACCGCACCCTGTCCGTGTCGTTCGCCGCCGAGAACCCGGCCCGGGCCACCGTCACCGTCTCCGGGCCGACGTACGCGGGCGACCCGGCGCGCGGCGCCCGCCTCACCCTGCTGGTCCAGACCGCCGAACCCGGGCAGTCGGGCGCGCTGGGCTGGCGTACCGCGACCGAGACACCACTGCCGCCGGTCCCGGGCGGCACCGGCCAGTGGAGCGCCGCCGTCACCCTGCCCGCGCCGCCCGGCGGACCGCCCCTGCGGCTATTGGTCGAGGAGCGGGAGGTGCTGCCGACGGCCGGGAGCCGTCTGGTGTACGCCGACGCCGTCGAGATCTGAACAGCCCTTGGCCGTACCACCCGAAGGACCGAGATGACCACCTCCACCTCCAGCGGGACCTCCGCAGCCGCGCTGCCACCGGGCGGCTTCGGCAACGACATCTTCCAGGCGTACGTCAACGGCCGGGAGCGGCCCGGCGCCGGTGAGTTCACCGTACTGACCGGCGAGCGGAACCCGGCGGGCCCGGGCCGGGACGTCCTCTACGGCGGGGGCGTGCCCGGTACCAGCTTTCTGCGGGTCGCGGACCTGGGCACGGGACGGGTCTATGTGCAGGGGCAGTTGCTCACCCACGCCGACGAGGTCTCCCTCGACCCCTCGGTACGGACCGTACGGGTGGACGGCGCCGAATCCGTGACCAGGTGGTCCGTCACGGACGCCTTCGATCTGGAGCAGCGGGTCGCGGTCAGCGGCACGACGGTCGCGGACACCCGGGTCACCGTCACCACCAAGGTCACCGACAGCCGCCCCGCACCGCACCGGTTCCGGATCGAATACCTCTGGGACACCGCGATCGCCGGGGACGACGGGCCCGTCGTCCAGCTCGGCGCGGCCGGGGCGTCGTACCGCCCCTTCGACCCGGTGCACTCCACCGAGGAGACCTTCGACCGCCCCACCGGCGACCTGGCCGTCGCCGACCGGTACGCCCGCCCGGACGCCCCGACCCTCGCGGTCGCGGTCTCCGGCACGGCCCACCCCGGGGCCGCCCCCGACCGGATCCAGTACGTCTGCCTCCCGGAGGCCGTCTTCGCCCCCATCGGCGGCTATGTCACCGACCCGGCCCGCGACATCAGCAGCCCCGCCTCCAACTGCCGCGCCACCACCGGCGGCCCCGACTCCGGTCTGCTCCTCCTCTGGTCCCGCGACGCGGCCCAGGACGACGCCACGGTCGCCGCGACCCTGCGGATGACCCCGGCCACCCCGCTGGCGAGCACACTCCGCGCGGGCCCGGTCTCCCTCGGCCGGGCGACCGCCACCCTCACCGACACGGCGACCGGCCGCCCGCTCCCCGGCCGCCTCCTGATCTTCACCTCGGGCGGCCGGGAACGCTGCCGGATCACCACGGACCCCTCGGGCCGGGCGACCTGCGACGCCCTCGTCGGCGGTCTGCTCGGCTACGACGTCGACTTCCCGGGCGACGCGATCTGGGCGTCCGCCCACGCGCACGGCGGGCTGCCGAGGGAGGGCTGAGCCGGGCTACGCCCCCCGGTCCTGCTGCCATTCCTGGGCGAGGAGCCCGAGCAGCACCTGGTCCAGGAACTCCCCCATCACCCACGCCGACGAGCGCAGCACGCCCTCGCGGACGAAGCCGTTGCGCTCGGCTGAGCGCAGCATCGCGGTGTTGTCCGCGAGGGTCTCGATCTGCAGCCGGTGCAGCCCGCGCACGACGAAGCCGTAGTGGCAGAGGACCGCGACGACATCGGTCCCGTACCCCTTGCCGCGGGCCTCCGGCAGCAGGCCGAGCCCGATGTGCGCGGACCGGTTGTGGGGGTCGATCCCCCAGAACGTCGCGGTCCCCACCAGGCTGCCGCCCGCCAGCTCGACCACGGAGAACCGGACGCACTCGTCGTTCGAGTCGTCCCCCACGAGCCGGGGATCCTTGGTCCCGGGCAGGAGCGGCCGCCACGGCGATCCCTCGGCCCGGGAGCCGTTGACCACATCGTCGTACAGCTCGGTCAACAGGACCGGTATGTCTTCCTCATGGCGGGCCCGCAGCCCTACCTTGGCACCTTTGAGCATGGGTTTTTCCTATCCGGCCGAGGCGAGGGGAGCAACCGGGTTTCCGGCGACGGCCTGCCGTCGGGGTGTTTCAGGTGACGGTGGTACGGATCGCCTTGCGGGCGTCGGCCTCCACGGTCAGGGGGTCGGCTCCGGCGGCGATCCGGCGGAAGGCTTCGACCCGCCAGTCCCGGGGCAGCCGCAGAATCCGCCGCGCCAGCTCGGGAGCGTCGACCGTGCGCAGCTCCGCGTACCCCGGCATCGGCGGCGGCGCTCCCTTCCCCGCGTACGTAACCGCCACGCCGACGACCTCGGCGACGGTCAGCCGCCCCCGCCGGGCCCGTACCCCGTATTGGGCTTCGCGCAGGACGGCGGCCCGCCAGGCGGCCGGGAGCCCGGCCCACCGGTCCAGTAAGCCGACGGCGGCCTCGGCGTCCCCCGTACGATCCGGATCGGCCTCCGGCCACCGCCCGGCCCCGGCGGGGTCGCAGAGCGCGGCGAAGTACGCCACATCCATCACCAGCGCCGCGATCCCGGGCCCGTACTCCTCCGCCCGCTCCCCGTGCGGCCACGCCCGCCCCAACGCCCGCGCGTCCGCCACACACCACCCCAGCCCCGCTTGCATGTAACCGGGCAGCACCCCCGCCACCCCGGACGCCGTATACGCCTCCCGCACCATCGGCCCCACCCGCCCCGCCAACCGCACCACCCCCGACCACTCCCGCACCCGCCAACACCCCAACACATCCAACGCCTCACGAACCCCGTCCAATGCCGAGTCCGGTCGGCGGGCAGCGCCGGTTGCCTTCATCACGCCCCCTGTCCTGGTTCACCCGAAAATATGGAGGTACTTCCTCCGTCATCGAGTCAACGCTCCGGGCCCACAGGGGGCCTTGCACATCTCATGCACGCCGGATCGGCGCCCGGCCGAAATGGCCGGGATCGCAGGATCGAACGGGACTTCCTGGGGCAGACTGAGACCCATGAGCACCAGTGATCAGCCGCCTGGGGCGAATCTGGCCGCGCTCCGCAAGGAGCGTGGCTGGTCACAGATCAAGCTGGCCCGCAAGGCGAATGTGTCCGTGTCCTTGCTCTCGAAGGTCGAGGTGGGTGACCGGACCCTCACCCATGCGACCGCTTCGGCCGTCGCCAGAGCCATGGGCCTGAGCGTGGCCGAGGTGCTGGGCCGGGCCCGGGTGCCGCAGGACGGGGAGGAGTCCCTGTCCGCGCTGCGATCGGCGCTGCGGGACTACGACCTTCCGGGCGGGGACCCGGTGGCCGAGGGACGGATCGGCGCCGGGCTGGAACTCGTCGGGCGGTACCGGGACGGCTTCGAGGTCCGGGGGCTGCTGCGGATGCTGCCCGGCCTCCTGCGGGATGCCACGGCTCATGCGTACGCGGTCAACACGGCGGCGGGCTGGATGGCGCTGGCCGAGGTCTACAGCGCCGTGTACTGGGTCGCGGCCCGGCACCGCTGGATGGACATGGCGGAGCTGGCCGTCACCCGGCAGCGGTGGGCCGTCGAGCAGAAGGCGACCCCTCTCGGGGTGGCCGTCGCCGCGCGGGACCGGGCCGGGGCCTATCTCAACGGCGGGGACTACGAAGGCGGTCTGTCCCTCGTGGACCGGGCCGTCGCGGCCGCCGAGGCGGGTCTCTCGGGACAGGAGCGGGCCTTCGCCGTGGGGGTGCTCAACCTCCGGGGGATGACCCTGGCCGGGCGGCTGCCCGACAAGAAGGAGGGCAGGCGCGAGGCCGAGCGTCATATCGCCTCGGCGTGGCGGGTCTCGGAGGAACTGGGCGCGGAGTGGAACCGGGCCGGGATGCTCTTCGGCCCGTCGAACACGGCGACCCATGTCCTGGCCACCCGGCTGGACCTGGGCACTCCCCGGGACGCGCTCACCCTCGCCGACGGTATCGATCCCGTACTCGCCCGGCTCACTCCCACCCGTACCGCCGCGACCCGGATCAACATCGCCCGCGCCCAGGTCGACACCGGCGACCGCGACGGCGCGCTGGCGAGCCTCGCCGCCGCGTACGAAGCGGCCCCGCAGATGGCGCGCCTGAACCCCATGGGCCGGGAGGTCCTGCGGGTGGTGGCGTCCCTGCACCGCCGGAGCAATCCCCGGCTGCTCCGCCTCGCGAAGCTGTCCGGCGTCAAGCTCTGAACGGTGTCTCGGCCGATCGCGGAGACTTCCGCGGTCGGGTCCGACCCTGGAACTGACGCGGCGGGTGCGGTCGTCCCGGTGTGTGGAGGCGGTCGGGGAAAGGTGGTTGTCCACAGGCCCCGGCGTCTTCGCCGGACCCGGGCTACTGTCACCGCAAGTGCTCCGCCGGACCGCGGGGCGCATCAGGGGGAAGGGCGGTCGTTCCGTCATGGACGGTACGTTTCTGTTCGGTCTGTCGATCGGTCTCTCGGTCGGTGTGGTCATCGTTCCGCTGCTCGCCGCGTCGTTCATGGTGGGGCGCGGGGATCTGGTGCGGCCGGTGCTGGCGGCGGTGTTCGGGACGCTGGCGGTGCTCGTCGTCGTGGAGTCGGTCTTCGAGTCCGGTTCCCGGTATCCGACGCTGAAGGGACAGTTGGTGCTGGCGGGGGTGCTGTCGCTGGTCTCCGTCGTGTTGTTGAGCTGGGTGGTGTACGAGGTGCTCCGCGCGGGGGCCCGGGGGTACGAGCCGTCCCGCCGGGGCGTGTACACCGGTGCGGCGGTGGCGGCGGGTGTGTGCTCGGTGGCGCCGGGGGGACTGATACCGGCCCAGTTCCTGTCGGCGGCGGCCCGGGCGGCGACCGGGGAGAGTGCGAGTGTCCGGCCGCTCATGGGGGTGTTGCTGGGGATGTTCACGGCCGCCGTGGTGGGGATCGTGGTGTTCCAGGTCCTGCTGCGGCTCCGCCCCGGCCGGGGGTTCTTCGCCGGGTTGGCCCTGGCGCTGGTCGTCGGTGCGGCCGGGACGCTGGCGCTCGCCGTCGCCAATTTCCAGGTGGTGGATGTGCTCGGCGGCGACCTGACCCCGGTGTACGACGTCTACGCGGAGGTGCCTCCGGACAGTTGGTACAGCGCTGTTCTCACGAGTCTGGTCGGGTTCCAGCACTCGCCCACCGTCCTCCAGGTCACCGTCTGGTTCCTGTACCTGGTCCCCGCGGTCGTTCTTGTGCTCGCCCCGATAAAGTTCGGTCGTTCAGTCGGGGGGCACGGGGGCCGAGGGAAAGACGGGCGATGGTGAGGCGGATTCGGGTGGGACGGCGGCGCGGGGGCCGTGGGGCGACCGGTACGGGGCTCGCGGTGGTGCTGGCGCTGACCGTCGGTGGCTGTGTGACCGTGCACGGCGAACGCGAGCTGGTCCCCAACGCCACCGAGGCCGAGGCGGCGGAGGCGCTGAAGGAGTTCGTCGCCGCCTTCAACGCCGCCGACAAGGCGTACGATCCGACGCTCGACGCCGGGCATGTCACGGGCGCGCTGGGCGCGGTCAATCAGGCCGGGATGAAGTCGCGGGGGGTGACCTTCCCGGACGGCAACCCCCGGCATGTGCCGCTGGAGCTTTCGGACGTCGAGTACGCGATCCCGAAGAAGGCGGGCTGGCCCCGGTATTTCCTCGCGGACGCGGATCCCGGCCGGGACCAGGACGGCGGGCCGGGCGACCAGCGGTGGCTGCTGGTGTTCCTGCGCGGCGGACCGGCGGACGTCTGGAAGGTCAACTATCTGAATGTGGTGCCCGCGGCGCGGGTGCCGAAGCTGAAGAAGGACTCCGACGGCTTCGTGGAGATGCTTCCGGCGACGACGGAGAAGCTGGCCGCCCGTCCGGCGGAGCTGCCGAAGACGTACTCGTCCTTCATGCAGTCGGGTACCCCTCCGGTCTTCACGGACGGGCCGCATAGTTCGGGGTGGCGGGACGCGCGGCGGCGGACGACGAATTCGCCGGGGATATCGACGCAGTGGATCGACCAGCCGCTGGACACGGGTGACTTCGCCCCGCTCGCGTTCGCCACCGAGAACGGGGGCGCGCTGGCCTTCTTCACCATCCGGACCTATGAACGGCAGACCTCGGCGGCCGGGGTGCGGATTCCGGTCCATCCGGATGTGAAGCCGCTGCTGACGGGTGTGGTGAAGAATTCGGTCACCAAGGAGCGGGTGTCGGCGCAGGCGACGCTCGTCCCGGCGGCGGGCGGTGGCGCGGCGAAGCTGGAGATCCTGGGGCGGCTGGTGGGCCTCACCACCGCGAAGGGCGCCTGACCCGGCGGGGCGGCCGAGCCGGGTGCCGGGGCCGGAGCCGTACGGGGCCGAGCCGGGGCAGACCGCCGGAGCCGGGGCCGTACGGGGCCGGGGGCGCTCGGGCCGCTCGGGCCCGGCGTGCGGAGGAGCGGGGTACGGGACCGGCGGCTTCCGCGGCCCGGCCCGTACCCCCGTGTCACCGGCTCAACGGTGGAGCGGCCACGCCTCTTCCTCCTGGCCGCGCCCGCCCGCGTACCGCGCGCAGGCGTCGGTCAGGGCGCCGAGCAGGGTCAGCGGCTCGGGCAGCGCGTGTTCCGGGCCCCGTACCCAGGTCACCGCGTGGTCGGCGGGGAGCCGGGACGGCGGGAGGAGGACATAGCTGCCCCGGCAGTGCCAGCGCAGGCCGGGATGTTCGGCCATGGTCTCGGGGTGGCAGTCCAGCTCGCAGGGCCACCATTCGTCCTCGTCCTCGGGGGTGCCCCGGGTCTGGGTGAAGAACAGCGCGCGGGCGTCCTCGCCGTCGCCGCCGACCTCGGCGACCGGGCCGACCTCGACGTCCTGTTCCAGCAGCCGGGCGAGCGCGGCGCGACCGGCTTCGAGGGGGACGTCGAGGACGTCGTGGACCATGCCGGTCGCGGTGACGAAGTTCGCCTCGGGGTCGCCCTGGGCCCAGCGGCGGATCTGCGCGGGGTCCGTCGTCGACTGGGTCTGCCAGGCGAAGGAGACGGGGTGGCGGCCCGGGGTGGGACAGCCGATCCGCTCGCAGGAGCACCGGTAGGCGACGGGGTGCGCGGCGGGCGCCAGCGGCAGGCCCGCGGCGGCGACGGCAAGCAGCAGATCCTCGCGGCCGGAGTCGTCGGGCTCGGTTTCCCGTGAGCGCCTGCGCAGCCAGCCGGCCAGCCTGCTCTCCCGGGGGAGCCCGTTCCCCGCGCCGCGGTAACGGCCTTTACCGTCGCCCATCTATCCCCTCACACATCACTGCTCGCCCCTCGCGGTCCCTGCCATGGTCCCACCATCGGGCGCCTCGGGTGTCCACTGTCCCCAACCAGGGGACCTGTCGGCGCATTCCGGCGCGTGCGGTGGCGCGGTAGGGGATACTGCGCCGCGCGGGCGCCGACCGGGCGCGACAAGGCGCGGGAGGGGCCCGGAGGGCGTACGGAAGGGGTACGTTCCGGGCGCCGGGACGGCCCGGCACCCGGCTGGGGAGTGGCGGGGATCACCCGCGCGGGCGCAGCCCGTGCAGGGCGTACTCCACGAGCCGGTCGGTGTAGTCGTGGGTCAGTGGCAGGGTCCGCAGCAGCCAGCGGTGGAGCAGGGGCCCGACGAAGAGTTCGGTGGCGATCCTGGGGTCGATGGAGGGGTCGGCGTCCCCGGTGGCCTGGGCCGACCTGAGCCGTTCCCCGTAGAGCCGGAGTCCGGGGTCGAGCAGTTTGACCAGGAATTCGGCGCCCACCCGCTCGTCCACGATGCCCGCGGCGGTGAGGGCGCGGGTGGGGCCTTCGTAGCGGGGGTCGGTGAGCTGGTCGACGCTGGCCCTGAGCACGGTCTTGAGGTCGGCCTCCAGATCGCCGGTGTCGGGGAAGGCGGCTTCCGCCGGGCCGGTGGTGGCGGCCGGATCCGCGGGGTTCGCGGGTTCGGCCGCTGCGACGAGGTCGAGGAAGGCTTCGAGGAGGACGGCCGCTTTCGAGGGCCACCAGCGGTAGATGGTCTGTTTGCCGACGCCCGCGCGGGCGGCGATGCCTTCGATGGTGGTCCGGGTGTAGCCGACCTCGGTGACGAGGGCGAGCGCGGCGTCGTAGATCGCCCGCCGGGATCGCTCGCTGCGGCGGTTGGCGTCGGGGGTCCTGGTCTCTGCCATACCGGCCAATCTAGCAAGTGATGAGCCGATACGTATCGTCTCGCAAGTGGGCCGGTCCGGGGAGGCGGCGGGGGTCACCGGGCGGCGGGCCCGGAGACGTACCCCGGACGGACCCCCGACGGGCCGTATCTCCGCACGTCCGGTGCCTTTTCCCGGACTTGGCCGCACCATGGCTTCCACGCATACCCGCGTACCCCTCACACGCAGACCCGCGTGTCCCTCGTTTCGTCCGTGAGGAGCCCACCTTGCGCTCATCGCTCCGCGAAGCGTCGCCCCGCCGCTACCTGATGTGCCCACCGGCGCATTTCCGGGTGACGTACTCCATCAACCCGTGGATGGACCCGGCCAAGCCCGTCGATCTGCCGCTCGCCGTCACCCAGTGGGAGGACCTGCGCGACCGTTACCGCGCCTTCGGGCACACCGTCGAACTGCTCGTCCCCCGTCCCGACCTGCCCGATATGGTCTTCGCCGCCAACGGCGCGACCGTGATCGACGGGCGGGTGCTGCTCGCCCGCTTCGCGCACCCGGAACGCGAGCCGGAGGCCGCCGTCCATCTGGAGTGGTTCCGGACGGCCGGGTTCACCGAGATCCACGAACCGGCTCACATCAACGAGGGCGAGGGCGACTTCGCCGTCACCGCCTCGTATGTACTCGCCGGGCGCGGCTTCCGGTCGTCGCCGCTCTCCCACGACGAGGCGCAGGAGTTCTTCGGGCGGCCGGTCGTCGGACTGGATCTGGTCGACCCCCGCTACTACCACCTGGATACGGCGCTCTGCGTCCTCGACGACACGGGCGACGAGATCATGTACTACCCGGGAGCGTTCTCGCCCGGCAGCCGTTCGGTGCTGGCCCGGCTGTTTCCGGACGCGCTGATCGCCGGGGAGCGGGACGCGGCGGCGTTCGGGCTGAACGCGGTGAGCGACGGACGGCACGTACTGCTGCCGCAGGCGGCCGTGGGGCTGTTCGAACCGCTGCGGGACCGGGGGTTCGAGCCGGTCGGAATGGATCTGGGCGAGTTGCTGAAAGGCGGCGGCAGTGTGAAGTGCTGTACGCAGGAGATCCGGCCCTGAGGGCGGCCCGCCCCTGACCGGGTCCGGCCGGGCGCCCCGCCGCACGGGGTGCCCGGCCGCGCGGGATGCCGGGCCGGACGGGGTTCAGTCCTCCGGCGGCGGCCATTCGTCGCCCCAGGCCGCGTCGCGGGCGTCCTTGTAGAGCGGCCCCTGGCGCTTG